>JABDBT010000026.1 GCA_013288465.1 Bacteroidota bacterium
ATTATGCGGCCTATGGAATTCGCGCGAGATAGCAGGATACGGCATTGGCTCCATATTTCTGATCCGCACTACCGTAGCTATTTCGTACCAGTTGGGCATACAATCGTTGTTTGCCTTATGCGCGCCCTATACTATACCACCGGGGCAGGCCGTTGGCATGGAGTTAGAAGACAGTATTGGTATTAAAGGCACATTTTACTACCCGAAACTTGATTTGGTTGCCACTACCATGGTGCTTAAAGATGTGCCAACCCTGAGCAAGGCCTATGAAGAAGACAAAAAAGCGATCATTGATATACGCGAAAATTTAAATATTACCCGCGTTGAAACTCTAAGAAGGAAAGAAATAACCATCCACTATGCCATCCAAATTCCTAACCTCGACAATTGGGACCTGAAAGCTACCATTGAGAACGCCAGAAAAACCTTCTTAAACCTAAAAATAAACGAAACTCATCCGAACATAATTTAACCTTTCGGCAGTTATATCGTATAAGCAATGCGACGTAAGAGTCAAGAACCGAGAATCAAGAACCAAGAAAATAGTATTATAAAGAATAAATAAAAAGTTAGATATAACAGGAAATCGCTTTTAAAAACTTCAGGCATCTCGCAGATGGTTTAGCTCAAAAATTGATGGAGTGAGGGCAATGTGCGATACCTTCCCCTAAAATTGGGGGAAGGAGGAGGACGGGGTAAAAAGGCGACAAGCTTTAAAAGCGATTTCCTTAAGACATATTGCCCGGACACAGGAAAATAAAAAGCTCATTTTTTTGCTTCTTTGTCTTGGCTCTTGATTCTTGTATCTTGACTCTCAATCGTATAATTAATTTGTTTAAACCTGTTCCATGTTAAAAGGCACCACACATTTACATATTACCCCCGAAGATAAATTGACCTATACGCCGCTTTTTTTCAGAGCCGGTAGCGATGGTGAAAAACAAGCGTTAAATGAATTGGTAACTAAAGGCCACGTGCTATTTGTACATGATGAAATTTACGGGCAGTTACAGGAGCTTATTAAAAGTCAAAACCCTTCGGTACGGATAAAAGCCGACGAATATGAATCACTTATTACCAGGCATTTAAACGGCGTTGCCATTGGCAATTACGGCGTGTGGGTTTATTACCCCTGGAGCCGCCGCCTTGTACATTTGCTGGATGAAGATGAGTTTATTGAAGTACGTACCAACCGTAACCAGTATAAGATAACCCGCGAAGAAAGAAGCACGCTAAGCACAAAAAAAATTGGCATTATTGGCCTTTCGGTGGGGCAATCTATCGCCCTTACCCTTTCGATGGAACGGGGTTTTGGCGAACTAAGGCTGGCCGATTTTGATGTGCTTGAGCTAAGTAATTTAAACAGGATAAGGGCCGGCCTGTACAATATGGGCATACCAAAGGTAGTTGTTGCCGCCCGTGAGATAGCCGAAATTGATCCGTTTTTAAAAGTGAATTGCTTTTTCGACGGGTTAACCGAAACCAATATGGACGATTTTTTTACCGGCAACGGCAAGCTCGACCTGTTGGTGGATGAATGTGATGGCCTGGATATTAAAATTATTGCCCGGTATAAGGCACGCGAGTTAAAAATACCCGTTGTAATGGATACCAGCGACAGGGGCATGCTTGATGTGGAACGTTTTGACCTTGAACCAAACAGGCCGATATTGCATGGCGCGGTTGAAAATGTAAACCCTAAAACAATAAAAGAGTTAACTAACGAAGAGAAGATACCCGTTATTTTACAAATGCTGGGTATTGAAAACATCTCGCTGCGGGCCAAAGCGTCAATGGTTGAAGTGGAGCAATCTATCAATACCTGGCCACAGCTGGCTAGTTCGGTAACCCTGGGCGGGGCTGTAGGTGCCGATGTTTGCCGCCGTATATTACTCGACCAATTTCATGAATCGGGCCGGTATTATATCGACCTGGATGAGCTGATACCCGAAAAGCGATCCACCCCGCCGCAAAAACCGGTTTATAGCAATCCATTTAAGCCGCTAACCGTTGCTGATATGCTTAATTTGGCTAACAAGCGTGCCATTAATAATGATACTGATAGCATAGCCCCTGCTAATGACATTATCAGCAAGTTAGTTACAGCTGCCTGCGCCGCCCCTTCAACCGGGAATGACCAGCCCTGGAAATGGCTTTATAAAAACGGAACCTTATACCTGTTTCATGATGAATTTCGCTCTTATTCGTTTGGCGATTTTCAAAAAATGGCCTCGTTTATCAGTTTCGGGGCAGCCTATGAAAACTTATATATAAACGCGCTCGAATTGGGCATCGAGCCAATTCTGCACTTTTTGCCTGATAGCAGTACCGAAAAATTGGTAGCATCCATCACCTTTAAAAAATTACATAACGGCCCGGATACTATCCTTTTAAAACCTTTAAACCAGGCTATATTCAACCGCTATACAAACCGTAACCCCGCCCCTAAAGCGGCTATACCTGCCGATACCCTTAACCAGCTTGCTGCTTATGCCGAATCAATTACCGGTGCAAAGCTGCGCTGGTTTACCAATGAGGACGAACTTAATTTGCTCACAAAAATTATTGGCGCGTGCGACCGTACAAGGCTTTTAAACCCGGCGGGGCATTATGATTTTGTTCACCGCGAAATGCGCTGGACAAAAGAAGATGCCGACACTACGATGGACGGGATGGATGTGCGTACACTGGGCCTCAGCAATTCGCAATTGGCCGCGTTAAATGTTATTAAAGATGAAAAAGTGGTAAATACCATAAAAGGGCTTGGCGGCGGCCATGCTTTTGATACATTGGCTAAACGCACCATAGCCAATGCGTCTGCCCTTTGTATGATAACCTTACCCACCTATAATTTAAAGAATTTTTTTGAAGGCGGCCGCGCCATGGAACGGTTTTGGCTGGCCGCAACCAACGAGGGTATGGCTGTTCACCCTTTAATTTCCCCTTTTTATCTTTTCCCCAGGGTTACGCATAGCGAGGGCGAAGGCCTGGACACTAAAAGTATTGCCGAGCTAAAGAGTTTAAGAAAGGAATTTGTAAACCTTACCAAACTTGATGATAATGGCGCCGAGGTGTTTTTAACAAAAATTGCCATGGCGCCAATGCCCGAAGTAAAAACACATAGGCTGCCACTTGAAAAGGTGCTATTTATTGAATAACATTGTACTAACATCAATCATTAGCTAACCTGTTAGTTGCATAATACAATCTGCTGTTATAAACCATTAAAATGAAGAAAATTTACCCGGTATTACTACTGTTACAAATATTTTTTTCGGTAAAAGCATTTTCGCAAACCCCTTTAGTTTTTAAAGGTGATAATACCATTATCGGCGATCATGTTGCTATACTGGAAGACACGACTAACCATTTTACCTTTCAAGCTGCCAGCATTTCAAAAGCATATAAGCTATCAACGAGCCAGGTACCCAATTTAAATTTAAGCAACTCGGCTTTCTGGATCAAATTCACGTTAAAAAACGAAAGCCCCGCAAACCATCTTTTTTTAACTATTGAATATCCTACTTTAAATACCTGCGAGCTTTATTACCCGGTTAATAACCAGTACCAAACGCAAAAGTTTAGTGATTCAAAACCTTTTAACAACCGAAAGTACAAGCATCAAAATTTTGTATTTGATCTATATATCCCAAAAGATTCAACCCAAACTTTTTACCTGAAAGTTAGGAGTACCGAAGAAATGGTTTTGCCGCTTATTGTAGGCACACCGCAAAAAATAGCCGAGGCCCTACTTACCCAGGACCTGCTTTGGGGCATTTTAATAGGCTTATTGGTGGTAATGGTATTATATAACCTGTTTGTTTATATCTCCACAAAAGATAAAAGCTACCTGTACTATGTATTGTACACCGCATTTATCGGCCTTACGCAGGCATCACTCTCGGGCTATACGTACCATTATCTATTCAACACATCGCCATTTTTATTTAATAAAACGCTCATCATATTTCCGGGATTGGCAGGCATTTCGGCAGTATTATTTGTAACCTCATTTCTGCATACCAAAGAACGCACACCCAGGCTGCATAAGGTATTCCCGGTAATTATTATTCTGTACAGCGCGGCCATTGTATTAAGGCTCATTGGCCTTGACCTGGCCAGTTACCGGATGATAGATATTTCGGCATTATCAATAACAATAACCATCTATTCTGTTGCTATTATTATCTCTTTCCAGGGATACAGGCCCGCCAAACTTTTTTTATTGGCGTGGACAATATTCCTGGTGGGCTTAATATTATTTGTATTGCGCAACCTGGGCATACTGCCTTATGCTACATACACCAATTATACAATGCAGGTAGGCACTGCCTTTGAAGTTACCTTACTATCACTGGCGCTTGCTGATAAAATAAATATGTTTAAGGCCGAAAAAGAAAAATCGCAGGAAGAAACATTAAATGTATTACAAGAGAATGCCAGGATAATTCGCGAACAAAACACCATGCTGGAGGCGAAAGTAGAAGAACGTACGCATGAGTTAAATGAATCAAACCAGGAACTGAATATAACCCTTGAGGATTTGAAACAAGCCCAAAGCCAACTGGTTGAATCAGAAAAAATGGCTTCATTGGGCCAGTTAACAGCGGGCATAGCGCACGAGATAAATAACCCGATAAACTTTGTAACCTCAAACATAAACCCTTTAAAACGGGATATTGAACTGGTGCTTGAGGCACTTGCTGTAATTGAAGGTGTTGGCGCATCCGACCTGTCGGCCGCTGATAAACAAAAAAAGATACTGGAATATAAGGAAGAACTTGATTTTGATTACCTTACCGTAGAGATAAAACATTTAATAAAAGGGATAAATGAAGGTGCAAGCCGTACCGCCGAAATTGTTAAGGGCCTGAGAATATTTTCGCGCCTGGATGAAGATGATTTGAAGAGGACCGATATTAATGAGGGGCTCGAATCAACCATGGTTATTGCCAATAACCTGCTGAACAGTAAAATAAAAGTAATTAAGCAATACGGCAACCTGCCAACGGTTGAATGTTATCCCGGGAAATTAAACCAGGTATTTTTAAATGTGCTTTCAAACGCTATTTATGCGGTACAAAAACGATTTGGCAACAATGAAGGTGGCGAAATAGCTATTATAACAACCCATAATGATGATAACGTATTTATCAAAATAACGGATAATGGAGTTGGCATGGACGCGCAAACACAGAAAAAGATATTTGAGCCATTTTTCACTACAAAAGATGTTGGTGAAGGCACAGGTTTAGGTTTATCTATAGCTTACAACACCATTAAAAAACATAACGGGCAAATAATTGTAAATAGTGTCCCCGGAGAAGGAACCGAGTTTATTTTAGAGATACCCATAATATTTAACACAAAAACAGCCTGATATTCGTATAAGTTGTATAAATTACATTACGAAGTGATTTATCGCTATAAATCAAGCTATTAAACTAACTAATAAATGCATACCAACCCTATATACCTAAGCATTAATCATAATGTCTGAAAAAATGAAAATATTGTATGTGGATGATGAACCGGATAACCTGGTGGGCTTTAAAGCGTCACTAAGGCTTGATTATCATATTCTCACGGCGGTTAACATACCGCAGGCTATGAGCTGCCTCAGCAATCACCCGGATATTAAAGTTGTTTTTTGCGATCAACGGATGCCGGGTACAACCGGGGTTGAGTTTTTTGAAGAGATCCGCATCAGCTACCCACTGCCTGTACGCATTTTATTGACCGCGTATGCTGATGTAGAATCAATAATTGATGCCATAAACAGGGGTAACATTTTCAGGTATGTAAAAAAACCCTGGACCGAAGCTGATATCGTTTCGGCTATTGATGAGGCTAGTAAGTTTTACATGGCCAATTCAATGCTTTCTATTAAAAATGATGAATTACAAAAAGCCTATAATGAGTTAAATAAATTTGCTTATAGTGTTAGCCATGATATACGCGGGCCATTAGCCGGGCTTTTGGGGGCAATTGATATCGCACGCGATGTTGATACGGTAGAAGAGATGAGAGAGATGTTGTACCTGATGGAAAAATCTTTAAAAAAGCTGGATACTTATATTATAAGTATGCATGATTACTACAGTATGCAGCGCGGGGAATTAAAAATAACCGATATTAATTTTAACGAAATAATGAACGAACTGAAAGCCATATATGATGTGCTTTCAATAACAAACCATGTAGCGTTTAAAATCAACGTAAAACAGGATGATACTTTCAGGACCGATGCGGTGCCTTTAACATTGATTTTAAATAACCTTTTGTCAAACGCGTTTAAATACCAGGATAAAAAAAGGAGAAATAAATCTGTCGAGGTAACTATAGAAGCGGAGAAGACTTTGGCAACAATTTGTATAAAAGATACAGGTATAGGCATTTTGGGTAACCATATAGGCAAAATATTTAATCTCTTTTATCGTGCAAATTCACAGGAAGTAGGGTCGGGTTTTGGATTGTATAACGTAAAAAGCGCGTTATCAAAAATAAATGGCAAAATTGAGGTCAACTCTGTGATGGACCAGGGCACAACTTTTAAAGTAACACTCCCTTCTATTTGATAGCGCATGGAATTATCATTTATAGTTATTGATGATAGTGAGCTTGATTGCTTTATTGCGCGAAAGATAATAAGGCATACCAATGAACACCTGAGCATAAATACGTTTCAGGATGCCCAGCTTGCGCTCGAAACGATACAGGCCGGTATTGCCCATGCCGCCGGGTCAAAAACTATAGTGTTACTGGATCTGCAAATGCCACTGATGAACGGCTTTCAGTTTGTTGAAGAATTTGAAAAGCTGCCGCCCGAAACTCAAAAAAAATACATGGTGGTTATACTATCATCAACCCGTAACACCAATGATATTCACCGGATACTTACCTACCCCGCAGTAAACGATATTTTAGAGAAACCTCTTACCCGCGAAAAACTGTCTTCGCTGATGGCCAAGGCGCAATCGCGCTGATAACAACAAAAAAAAGAAAGCGTCATTGCTACGGCTACCCATAACATACCAAACCGCCTTACAATTGCGAGTCGCCGGCGTTGGATTAAGTGGAGAGGCGACGCAGCAACCTCATCGCGCGGTTAATGAAGCGACGAGGTTGCTACACCCGCCACAGCACAACCCAACGCAAGGGCCTCGCAATTACAACCAGGTTAGAAAATGAAGATTTTAATAAAATTTAAACAGCTTCTAAGAAAGTAATTTTTGGCGCAATAAAAACTCCAGCTGGTCATTAGATACTTCCAGTTTTTCGTTCATATCTTTCAATTCAACCTTTTCCAGGTATTTTTCATAAGCCCTGTTAATGGTAAGGTCAAGCTCTTCTTCATTCCAGGGTTTGGCCAGGTAATGAAATATTTTGCCTTTGTTAACCGCGTCAACTACGGCGCCCATATCGGCATAACCGGTTAAAAGTATCCGCATCGGGTCGGGGTATTTTACCAATACCTTTTCCAGGAACTCAACGCCCGTCATTTCGGGCATACGCTGATCGGTAATAATAATTTGAACAGGCTTAGTTTCCAGTATTTTAAGTGCTTCGTCGCCACTAATGGCCGTTAGCACCTGGTATTTTATACGGAAAGTGGCTTTAAATGAAAATAAATTGTTCTCCTCATCATCTACATAAAGTATTGATATTTTCTCTGCTGACATCTTAATGCAATTTATAATACATCATTTTATATGTAAATATACCAGTTTATATTAAATTTAATAACATGGCTATTTTTACCATTTTTTAAAAAACCGGCCAATTTATTTATGCGATATCATTTATCCCCTGTTTTTTAATGATTTGCAATATAGTGCAATGTATTTTTTATAATTTTATCTGGCAGTAACAATTCTGTGTTATTACTGCCGGTGCCCAATTAATTAACCTAACGCTGCATGAGAAAACTATTACTTTTAATTCCTTTTGTATTTTGTTTTCATTGTGCTTTCTCGGGGTCGGGTAATGATAGCTTACTTACCAGGCTTAATACTGCCCTGGATAAGAAAAAATCATACGATGCTGATAAGTTAAAACGGATCGACAGCCTTAAAAAACTGTTAACTATCAATAAACTCGATTTAGAAAGACGCTACAGCATTAATTTAATGCTGTATAACGAGTATAAATCATTCAATTATAATACGGCTTATAGCTATTCGCAAAAATTACAACAGATAGGCCGTTTATTAAACGATCCGGTAAAAATAGCTTACGGGAAAATCAAGCTGGGCTTTATCCTGCTTTCCTCGGGCATGTTTAAAGAAACTTTTGATTCACTAAAAACGGTTAAGGTTAATTTATTGCCCGATTCGGCCAAAACCGAATATTACTTTTTAACTGCCCGCACCTATTATGACCTCGCCGACTATGATCAGGACGATTACTACACGCTTATATATAACGAACGTGCAGGCCGGTATATTGATTCGGGCACTATGCTTTGCCCCGCCAACTCGTTTGAATATATTTATTATAACGGGTTAAAATATTTA
This sequence comes from Bacteroidota bacterium, assembly GCA_013288465.1. Next base: position 8,517 of record JABDBT010000026.1, read on the forward strand.
AAAAACGGCAATACCAAAAAGGCGGTTATCGACCTCAAAGCATTGATAAAAACCTATAAACTAACCTACCACCAATATGCGGTAACTGCCTCAACATTAAGCGACCTTTATATACGAAATGCCCAACCTGATAGCGCTATTGACCTATTGATGCAGGCTGCCGTTGCCGATGTAAAATCATCAACCAAAGAGGCTGCCGCTATGCTAAACCTGGCCCAGTTGCTGCATAAAAACGGCGATATAACCAATGCCTACGTTTTTATTAAACAGGCAATGGACGATGCGAGTTACTATGGCGCCCGGCAGCGCAAATTACAGGTAAGCGCTATTTTACCCATCATAGCCGGCGAAACCATAAACTCGGTAGAAAAGCAGCGGCTGGCCCTGTTTTTTTATGCCGCGCTTTTAACCATATTACTGGTGATCATTTATAAACAGCTGCAAAAGCTAAAACAGGCTGATAAAGCTATAGTTGATGCCAACCATAACCTACAGGAAACCAACCATAAATTAAACGAAGCCAACACCATCAAAGACGAATACATAGGCTATTATTTTAATCTGATATCTGAATATATCAACAAGCTTGAAAAGTTTAAACGATCAGTAGATAATAAGCTCATCACTAAAAGATATGATGATATTGGTATTTTGGTTAATAACATTAACCTCACCAAAGAGCGGGAAGAGCTGTTTATCAATTTTGATAAAGCCTTCCTTAAAATATTCCCCAACTTTGTTGATGGTTATAATGCCCTGTTCAATGAAGAGAACCGCGTAAAGCTATTGCCCAACCAGTTGCTAAATACCGATCTGCGCATTTTTGCCCTGGTAAGGCTGGGCATAAATGATACCGAAAAGATCGCTCATATACTGGAATATTCTGTTAATACCATCTATAATTACAAAACGCGTATCAAAAGTAAATCAAACGTGCATAATGACGAGTTTGAGCACGCTATTATGGCCATAAAAGCCATTTGATTATTGCACAAAAACCGAAAACCCTTTATATTGGGTTTATATTTTAACAAAACTAAATCCGAAATAATAAACTGATTACCAACCAATTACATTAATATGTAATTGGTTTTTGTTTATATTCTGTTTTTGAAATTTGCCCCCGGCTATTATATCAACTCTCTTTGATATGTAATTGCATTGGCACCACAAGGTGCTTAGCAATTAACAATTATAACCTGTTTATCTAACTCTTATTGTAATATGAAAATGTATCAACAACCTTACCCGGTATTGAAGCAGTTTTGCCTGTACGCTATACCGGATAAAAGTAAAAATCACCTGCTTTCGGGCTAACCCGCTCGCTGCACGGTTTTGCTGCCATGCCTGCCTTATTTAACCCTTACCAAATTATTAAAACCTAAATAAAACCATTATGTATAAAAAACAATTACTACTCAAATTACTGTTTTGTCCATTGCTTTTATTGATGTCGATATCAGCTTTTGCACAACAAATATCAGTTACCGGTAAAGTAACCGATGAAAAAGGCGACCCTATCCCCGGCGCGTCTGTAACCATAAAAGGAACTGCCAAAGGGACAAATTCAAATGTAAACGGAAATTATTCTGTTACAGTAAATGGCAGTACTGATATATTGGTGTTTACCAATATAGGGTTTGAAAGACAAGAAATGAAGGTTAATAACAAACGGGTTATTAACGTAACCCTGCGGGACGACCAGCAACAACTAAATGAAGTGGTTGTGATTGGTTACGGCACACAAAAGCGAAGGGATATAACCGGCTCGGTCGGCTCGGTTAAAGGCGACGCGTTTAAAGATCAGCCTATAACTAACCCTATAGCCGCTTTACAGGGGCGTGTGGCCGGTGTTAACGTGGTAGAAAGCTCGGGCGCGCCGGATGCTGCCCCAACTATCACCATAAGAGGTTTGGCATCATTTAACCAGCCCATACCGTTGTATATTGTTGACGGCGTACGCGTACCTGATATAGGTAGTCTCAATGTGCAGGATATAGCCTCAATTGACGTTTTAAAAGACGCGGCTTCGGCAGCTATCTACGGTTCGGCAGCGGCAGGCGGCGTGTTATTGATCAGCACTAAAAAAGGCGTTGACGGCAGCACGGTTCCGGCAATAAACTTTAGCACAAGAGGCAGTATAACCCAACCCAAGTTGGTTAACCTGTTGGATAAAAATGGGTTTATCCAATTAGAAAACATTGTTAACCCCAAGTTTTTTGCGGGTGCAACCCGGTTAGATACTTTGGCTAATACTGATTGGGTGCATACCTTATACCGCAATGCCAGCGAGCAAAACTATAATTTATCAGTTGCAGGCTCATCGCCGGTGGTAAATTACCTGTTCTCGGGTTTTTATAACGCGCAAACGGGCATATTCATTAAAAACTATTCGAACATTGGCGGCGGGCGTATTAATACCGACTATAAACTGGGTAAATACATTACCATTGGCGAGCAATTAGGCATATCGCAACGCCAAACCGACCCATTGATAGGCAGCCAGGCCGATCTGCATAACGCGCCTTTCAGAACACAGCCTATAATCCCGGTATATGATAAATACGGCAATTACGGCATTGAGCCAACCGGGTATAACGGTTTAGCTTTCTCGGGCCCTAACCCTTATGGCGCGGTACAATCAGCCAACGCGCAGAACCAGAAAAACAACCTGCAGGCCAATATTTATGCCGATATCAAGCTGCCTTTTCATCTTGATTTCCGTACCACTATCGGGTACAATTATTACCTCGAATCGCAGGATTATTTCCAAAACGCGTACAACTTTGGGCCGGTGGCGCTATCAACAAACTCGCTGGATAAGTATTCTATCCAAAGCACACAGTTGTTAACCAACTATGTGTTAAACTATACACAAAGCTTTGGCAAGCATAACATCAGCGCGGTTGTGGGTTATGAGCAAATCGTAAACAAGTATAATAACATCAACGCCGGCGAAACAGCCATTGGCCTGGCCGGTTATTCATTTGTACAAACCTCCGCCTCAACATTGGCTATTAATGGCCATTATGACCCTAACGGGTTGATCAAATCGCAGTTTGGGCGCATTAACTATAATTACAACGGCCGTTATTACATATCAGGTTCTATAAGGCAGGATGCCAACTATACCGAATTTGGCCCCGCTCAGCAAAAAGGTGTTTTCCCGGCAGGTTCAGCAGGCTGGAACATCAGCGAAGAACCTTTCTTTAAGAAGATCGCTCCCGGGCTTTCATTGCTAAAACTACGCGGCAGTTATGGCACGCTGGGTAACAGCAATATCCGCCAGTACAGCTTCGTATCTACCTACAGCCAGTTTCAATCAGCCTCGGGTATTTCGGCAGGCGGGCAAAATTTCGCGCCGGGGGCTCCGCTTACCATAGCCAACTCCATAAACGGCATCCCCAACCCGGATGTACATTGGGAAACCGTTACCGAAGCTAACATTGGTATTGACGGCGAGGCGTTTAAAGGCAAGCTTTATTTTACGGCAGAGTGGTATAACAAGAATACCAACGACATGCTTTACTCTTTACAATTACCTACAAGCGCAGGCTTTACATCGCCTTATGTTACCAACATAGGTAAAGTAAATAACAAAGGGTTTGACTTTTTGGTAGGCTACCGCGACAGGGTTGGTAAACTGGGTTATGACATCAGCGCCACAGCCGGGTTTAACAAAAACATGGTGGTAAGCTTATCGGGCGCGGCAACTGACGCGGTTTATGATGGCTACAACTGGTACAGCAATGGCGATACCGGCTTCAACATGATGTCGAACCAAACGTTAACCATTACCAAACCGGGGCAGCCTTTTGGTTCGTTCTACGGCTACAAAGTACTGGGTATATTCCCAACCGATGCTGCGGCAGCAGGGCAACATGTTAACGGCACAACCGCCCGTGCAGGCGACCTGCAATTCCAAGACTTGAACGGCGATGGTAAAATTGATGCAAACGACAGGCAGATAATTGGTAACCCTAACCCTAAACTGGTATATGGTATCAATATGCATTTCAACTATCAGAATTTTGACCTGGCCTTACTGTTTAATGGTGTTGCCGGTGTACAACTATTTAATGGTGTAAAAGCTTATGAGCAATATCCGTTTGCCGATGGCAATACCACCAGCAAAGTATTTGGCGATTCGTTTTTGGGCAACAACGGGCTTACCTCACAGCCCCGCCTAGGTGTGGCATCAAGCGGCGGGTTTGCCTTAGATCCTAACCAGAATTACACCTCGGTAAATAGCTATTTTGTAGAGAGTGGTGCTTATTTAAAACTGAAGAACGTGCAGTTAGGCTACACCTTCTCAAACAGGATACTGCAAAAAATAAGTGTTAAAAACGCCCGGTTATTCGTAATGGCCAACAATGTGTTTGTGATAACCAAATATACTGGCCTTGATCCGGAGTTGGGCAGTTCATTTACAGGTTCGGGCTCAGGCGCGGTTACCACACAGGGAATTGATGCAGTGACCAACTATCCGCAAACCCGAATTTATTCAGTGGGCCTGGACGTTAATTTTTAATAATCACCTTAAAAAACTATCAACATGTTAAAGAAAATATATATAGCAACACTGGCGGTAATTTTAATTGCCGGTTGTAAAAAGGACCCCGGCTTGCTGGTTAGTCCTACCGATCAATACAGTACCAATAATTACCCGGCAACCATTAATGACCTGCAAAGCGTATTAGCGCCATGCTATTCAAATTTGCGCGACCCAGGCTTGTTTGGTTTCAACTTTTTGCCAAAAGCCCTTTCCAATTCCATGCACGTAGTTAACTCGGCCTATAACGGCGACCAGGCATGGAACGAAATGGCTAATACTAACCTTACAACAGGTAACTCGCACTCGTCTGACGCATGGCAGGCATTATTCACAGGCGTTAAAAACTGTAATGTCTTAATTGCAGGCGTTACGCTTTATAATACCAAATATGCCAAACCGGCCGATGCGCAAACGGTTAATTATATATTAGGGCAGGCCTACTTTTTACGCGCCTACTATTACTTTGAGTTGGAGTGTTTATTTGGCGAAAGCTATATCACCACCTCGGCCGGGAGCGATAAAATGGGCATGCCGCTATTTAGTACCATACCGGCAACGCTTAGCGCCACGCAACAGGCACGCAGCACAACCCGCCAAACCTGGGATTTTATTGAAGGCGACCTTAAACAAGCGGCAACCTTACTTAAAGGTAAAGTATGGACCGGCAACGATGTAGGCCGCATAACCGAATGGGCTGCAAAAGGATTATTGGGCAAGGCCTATGTATTTACACAGGATTGGGCCGATGCCAAAACCACGTTGAACGATGTGATACAAAACAGCGGTAAAACATTAATGACCTACGCGCAATACCATGACTCGTTTAACGGCAACACCGCTAATGAGTTTAACAGCGAGTCGTTATTTGAACTGAATATCGACCCAAATTCGCAGGGTGGCTATGGTATCTATAGCGGCGCTGCAAACGCAACCTCAATTGATGGGTTGATATGGGCGGCATGGTCATTAGGCGGCGATGGAACCGAGGGCGGGGCATTCCCGTTAGGTTATGGTAACGAGTACCTGCATGATCAAAACGTATTGCGTTTTGGCTATTCCATTGGCAGTAACTACGCGCTGGTGGCTAACCCTAACTATAAATCGGCTGCGGGGCCAAGTTATAAAAACCCGCAATTGATCATGGACCCGGTTTACAAAGCAAAAGCCTTATTGGTACGCAGCGCACAAACTGCCGACCCGCGTTTGTTTGTGAACGCCATGCAGCCCTGGGTTGACTCGGTTAAGTTTGACGGGGTAAACTATGCGCCAAGCGCCAAGCCAAACTTTTTGGCAGGCAACGGGAACGTGTATGGCTGGAGCGTGCGGAAATACTCGCCAATATATTATAATGAAGGCAGCGGCCAGGGTAACTTCCCAACCAATGAGGTTGCTGATGCCTGGAACTATTACCTGCTGCGTTTAGCCGATGTTTACTTATTATATGCCGAAGCCAGCATAGGCGGCGGCGATAATGCAACCGGGCTTGAATATATTAACAGGGTTAAACGCCGCGCCTATGGGCTGCCTGTTAGTACGCCTTCGGCAGCGGTTGATTATAAATCGCTTACTGATAAAACGGTTGCTATAAATGACCCGGTTTTGGGCAATAACCCATTGTATTATGAACGCTGGGCCGAACTGTTTAACGAAGGCCATTGGTGGTTTGACGTATGCCGCTGGAGGATAGGAAAATCAGAAGCTGCTTACTTTGGTACAGCCATAAACGTAACCGGCCCTTTTCAATGGGACGATAGCAAATCATACGTATGGCCCATACCTATCAGCGAGCTGAATGCCAACAGTAAAATGAAGCAAAACCCGGGGTATTGATCAGAGATTATAATTGGTTAATTAGTTAATGTGCAGGGCCCCTTAACTGGGGCTTTGTACTTAATTTCTTCATTTTTCACTATAACAAGCCATACTTATGCCCTTTAAATACACCGGCAATTATCCGAAGTTCTGCTTTGTATTTGTTATTTGCGCATTATCATTTTGCCGGGTTTGGGCACAGGATTCGTTAAAGAATTTACCCGAATACAGCCTGCCAATAACCGGGCAAAAATTGGTTATTGCCCATTGCATGACCAATATTATCCGGTATAAAGGCCATGAGCTGGAGGATAGCTGCAACCCGGATTATTACGCGGCAAAAGGCAATATCACATCGCCATTAGGCGGCCTTACACAGGTTAAGCCTATGGCCAATAGCCTGATGGCTAACAAAACGCTGGATGAATCGGTTGAGTTTGAAATGCGGGCGGCAATACAATCGGGCATTGATGGCTTTCAATTCTATTATATTTTAGGCAACAATAGCTGGGACGATATTATAAAAGCCTATTTCCGCGTAGCGGATAAAAAGCAGATCAATTTCAAATTCACCTTCTGCATATCGCACCCAAATGGCAGTACCGAAGCTTTAAAGGTTGCCGAATTTGCCCGGCGCATTAATAATATTATGGACGAAGTTGGCCGTAACAATCCGCATTGGCTGCGCGCGCCCGACGGACGGCTTATTGTTTACCAGTGGATTGGTGAAGGGTTGGCTGATATACCGGCAGATAAACAAGGGTTGCCCGATCAGTTTTACATAGCGCGGGCCTATAAACGGTTAGCAAATGCTGTACATGAACGTTTTGCCTGCGTATTTACAGTAAATACCGAAATTACCAAACAGGCGCTGGATGATTACCTCGACTATTTCCCGGCGGTATGGATATGGACGTTGCCGTATGACAAAAATTATATCGGGAATATGATAGCGGCCGAATGCAGGAAACGCCGCCGCACGTTCACAGGTTCGGTTTTTGCCGATTTCTATACTTCTAAACTATTAAAAAAAGACACCTGGGATATGTACCACCGGGCCGGTGAAGCGGTAAACGCCGGTATTGATAACGTAGAACGAAAATACATTACAACAGGCTTATCCTACAATTTCCGCAAGCTGTTTGAATTTGGCATTAAGCAGGATGTACCTATCATGAATGTGATAACCTGGAACGATTATCCCGAAGGGCACCACCTGGCGCCAGAAATCAACCACAATGAGGGCTTTTCCATATTGCTCAACTACTATAAATCGCAATGGAAAAAACAACCTTCTGTATATGCAGACAGGGATGTGGCTATTGCCTTTTTTAAAAAATACAACCATACCATAAAACCAAGCCCTTTTTATATCCCCGTAAAAAGCTTTCAAAAGGAAGTTATACCAGCAACCTGGGAGGACTCTATAGAAGTTGTAACGCTGCTGAAAAACGGCGGGCAGTTAACTGTAAACGGGCAAACGGTTAAGGTTGGCACCGGTCTGGTTTCAACCAAATTAAAGGCGCGTACAGGGCCGGTTGAGATAACTGTTTTAAGCGATGGCAAAGCTACCGTTCACTTTAGCACGCCCGAAGGGATAACAGATCATCCTTATCGTGCGGATAGGCTTACCTATACTTATAGCAGCGAGTTTGACCGTTTTTATGATAATCTTTTCCCGGGCTTTAAGCCTGAATATTCGCACGAATACAATCCCGGGTTTGATCAAAACCATCACCATACTAAAAATACTGAGGCTTCAAACAGGATGAAGCCGGCAAACTAATGTACCACCAGATGAAATATACCTACATCCTTTTACTCAACCTGTTTATACTTAACCGGCTAATGGCCCAGGATAACAAGGCAACTACAATAAGCCTTGATAAAGTTAAGCTCGAATTTATGCTGGAACACGGCGAACCAAACTATGCCGTTTATTTTAATAATGAGCCGGTAATAAAACGATCAAGACTGGGCATCGTGTTAAAAGACGACAACGCTTTAGCCAATGATTTTGAGTTGCTGGGCACCGACAAAAAACAGGTTGACGAGGTTTGGAACCCAGTTTGGGGCGAGGTGAGCCATATACGTAACCATTATGAGCAGGCCACTATCCACCTAAAGCAATTGCATACCAACAGGTTAATGAATATTGTGTTCAGGGTATTTGCCGATGGCGTGGGTTTTCGATATGAGTTTTTGAAACAGCCAGGCTTAAAGTATTTTATAGTGGACGATGAACTGACCGAGTTCAGCTTAACCGGCGATCATAAAACGTTTTGGATACCCGGCGACTATGATACCAATGAATATCAATATACCGAATCGGCATTAAGCCAGGTTGATGCCTGGAAGGTTTCAAACGCGGCTACGGATATAGCGGTGCGCGTTGCCCCCGATCAATATGCGGTACAAACACCGTTGATGATGAAAACAGTAGGTGGATTGTATATCAACATTCACGAAGCCGCGCTGGTAAATTATTCGTCAATGCAGCTGCATGTTGACCGCAGCACTTTTAAGCTAACAGCCCGGCTGGTACCCGATGCGGTAGGCAATAAAGCCTATATGCACGCGCCAAGCCATACCCCATGGCGCACTATCATCGTAAGCGATAAGGCGGCTGATATATTGGCCTCAAAGATGATACTAAACCTTAATGAGCCTTCAAAAATTCAAAATACATCATGGATAAAACCTATGAAATTTGTAGGCGTATGGTGGGAAATGCAAACCGGCAAAAGCACCTGGAACTACGCCAACAGCGCCGATACACTTAACGCGAAGGGCCAGCTGATACCCAACGGCAAACACGGGGCTAATACCACTAATGTGAAACGGTATATTGATTTCGCGGCTAAAAACGGCATACAGGGTGTATTGGTTGAAGGCTGGAATACCGGCTGGGAAGATTGGTTTGGTAACTGGAAGGAAAACGTTTTCAGCTTTGTTACCCCCTACCCCGATTTTGATATTAAAGCAATTACCAAATACGCGGCCTCAAAAGGTGTAAAAATGATCATGCATAATGAAACCTCTGCCTCGGCTACTGATTATGAGCGACAGATGGATACGTCCTTCCGTTTTATGAAAAAGTTTGGCTACCCGGCCGTAAAAACGGGCTATGTTGGGAAGATCATTCCGCGCGGCGAGCATCATGACGGCGCGTGGATGACAGGCCACTATGTACGGGTGGTACAAAAAGCAGCGGCTTATCATATCATGCTGGACGCGCATGAACCCGTAAGGCCAACAGGCCTGCAGCGCACCTACCCCAATTGGATGGCCTGCGAGGCAGGCAGGGGGAACGAGTACAATGCCTTCGGCCAGGGAAATATGCCCGCACACGAAACCATTATGCCCTTTACCCGCCTAATGGGCGGCCCTATGGATTATACCCCCGGCATATTTAAAATTAAAGGTTATGTAACCGGTGAGCCTAACCGGCAGGTGCATACCACGCTGGCCAAACAACTGGCTTTGTATATTACCATGTATAGCCCACTGCAAATGGCTGCCGACCTGCCCGAAAACTATCAAAAGCACCTGGATGCTTTCCAGTTTATTAAAGATGTACCGGTAGATTGGGACGACACCAAAATACTGGAAGCCGAACCCGGCGAATACATTACCATTGCCCGTAAACAAAAGGGAAAGGACAACTGGTTTGCAGGTGCTATCACCAATGAAAATAGCCGCGAAGCTACCCTCCCGCTTAACTTTTTAGATAAAGGCAAAATTTATACAGCCACCATATACCGGGATGCCGACAATGCCGATTGGAAAGAAAACCCCGAGGCCTATAAAATTGAAAAGGTTAAAGTTACAGCTGGTACTATGCTGCATATTAAGCTGGCCAATGGCGGCGGGGCAGCTGTGAGTATTATGGTGGGGAAATAACTGTAATGACATTGCGCTCGCGTGTTGTGGCTGTTGGTACTTTGAATTTATACTACCAGGGGCTATAATCCGTTTGTGACAAGGGGCTGTTTATTTAAAAATCTGCCTTAAATTTTGCATATTGCAATCAGATGCCCGTTGTTAAACTGCCCTTTTCAAAACAGATAGCCTACGCCAGCGGTATGATAGGCTGGAGCATCATGACCAATATTATTATTGTGATGCTGCCCTACTTTTACCTTCCGCCATCAAGCGCGGGGCTTATACCGTTGGTGCCGCAGCTGATGCTGTTTGGGGTATTGAATATCATGTCGGTCATAGCCGCTTCTGGCCGGTTTGCCGATGCCATATTTGACCCTTACATAGCCTCGCTAAGTGATAAAAGCACCAATAAAAAAGGGCGGCGCATACCCTTTATGAAGTGGGCCACGCTGCCTTCGGTTGTTTTTTGCGCGCTTACATTTTGCCCCCTGGTTAAGGCCGAAAGCACGCATAATGCCATCTGGATAGGTTTTACGCTGGTGGTGTTTTTTATGGCCGTTACTACCTATATTATACCCTATAACGCGCTATTGCCCGAACTAACCTCTACCGCGTCTGAAAAAGTTAAGTTATCATCCTACCAACAGGTGGGTTTTGTTATAGGCATGATCCTATCCGCATTGGTAAATAACTTCGCCGACCTGGTACAGCGTTTTCTATCTGTAACTAACCGCGATGATGCCGTTCAATATACCATTTGGGGGCTATGCGCTTTGGCCGGACTGTTTATGCTGATACCGGTGTTTGCTATTGACGAACGGAAATACTGTAATAGCAAGCCCTCGCATTTACCGCTATTACCGGCTATCCGTAAAACCTTCCGTAACAGCAATTTCAAATACTACCTGTTTTCGGATTTTGCTTATTATATGGCCCTGAGCATCATTTCGAGCGGCTTACTGTTCTTTATTACCGTGCTGCTGCACCTGCCCGAGTCGATGGGTGGCCTGCTGATGTTTACTATGGTATTTGTATCGTTGCTGTTTTACCCGCTTATTAATTACCTGTCTAAAAAGATCGGCAAGAAACCGATAGTGATATTTTCGTTCGCGTTGCTGAGCCTGATATTTGTGGCGATATACTTTTTAGGGAAGTTCCCCTTTTCGGCCACAGCGCAAATTTATATACTGGTGCTTTGCGCGTCGTTTCCGCTGGCATCGCTGGGTATTTTACCTAACGCCATATTAGCCGAAATTGCCGAACGCGATGCCAAACGAACCGGCGAAAACCGTGAGGGAATGTTTTTTGCGGTTAAATACCTGTTTGTAAAGCTGGGGCAAACCATGGGCATAGCGTTATTTGCTTTCCTAACAGTTTACGGAAAAGATCCGGGGAACGACTATGGCCTGCGCCTAAACGGGGTTTGCGGCTTTGTACTTTGTGTGCTTGCCTGTATATTTTTCAGCAGGTTCAGAGAGGCCAGGCCGAAGGCCTAAGCTCAGTTTGCAGTTTTGAGCAGGCAGTTTGCATGTATTAGTTGGCATTAAATAATTTGCAAAGCTGCAAACTGCCTACCGGTAACTGCAAACTAACGTGAGACGTTATTGGGCCTGCAATACACCAACTGCATGGTATTAATATTACGCATTTCAAAAGCGGCTTCGCAATAGCATAGGTAATAGTTCCATTTGCGGATAAAGCGATCATCAAAACCTAATGATTTTACAGTTGATAGGTTGGCGTTAAACTGATCGTACCATAGTTTAAGCGTGGTGGCATAGTCGGCGCCTATGTCTTTCAAGTCAACCAGGGTCATATCGCCGGTACGGTTAACCGAACCATTTATGGCGGCAACAGACGGCAATAATGAGCCAGGGAAAATATGCTTTTGTATCCAGTCAACCCCTTTTCGCAAACTATCGTAGCGTGAATCGGGCGAGGTTATCACCTGCAGGGCTAATATGCCGTTCTTTTTGAGCAGGTCGTGGCATTTTTTAAAGTAGATATCCATGTATTTATGCCCCACCGCTTCCAGCATCTCTACCGAAACGATCTTATCATACTGGCCTTCCAGTGTGCGGTAATCGCGCAGCTCGATACTTATACGGTCGCTTAAGCCCTCCTCGGCTACGCGTTCGGTAGCCAGTTTGTGCTGTTCTTCTGATATGGTTAACGAGGTTACCCTGCAACCATATTTCCTGGCCATATAAATCGCGTTGCCACCCCAGCCGCTGCCAATTTCTAAAACATGGTCGGTTGGTTTAAGGCGCAATTGCATGCAAAGGCGCTCGTATTTTGCCAACTGTGCTTCCTGTAGGCTTAAGCCATCTTTATAAAAATACGCGCTCGAATAGGTCATGGTAGGATCGAGGAAACTGGCAAAGAAATCATTATTCAAATCATAATGCTCAGCGATGTTTTTGCGCGACCCATCTAAAGTGTTGGCCCTTTTAAAATGGGTTAGTTTATTAAACCATTTAAATAAATTAAGCGCTATTGATTGTGTTTTACTTCCCGAAACACTTGGCGCGTTCTCAATATTTAATAAAACCCATTTAATTACATTGGTAATGTTATCGGTTTCCCATAAGCCATCTACATAAGCCTCGCCAAAACCAATATCGCCAAATAAAATAATGCGTTTATAAAAGTCGTCGTGGTTAATACTGATACTCGCGGTAATATTACCCTCACCTGTACCAATGGTTAATTGTTCGCCTTCGGGCAATATCAAATAAAGTTTCCCCTTGTCCATGCGCGACATAAATTTTAAAACAATGTCCTGGTAAAGGTTCTTTTTTTTAACGAGGGTAATTGTGCTGGCCATGATTAAATGAGCTTCATTAATACTTTATTTCCTATACGTACGGAGTTTGGTTAGTAAAAGGTTTTATTAAGATACAACTTTTGGTTTATACGGGCGAAAAACTTCTTTTTGAAGATGTTTATTCGCTTCTTTTTTATGATAAGGCAATTTTTTCAACCATAATTTTAATGCCTGCCAGTGTATCAGCCCTATAATTTTTACCGTGATGAGCGGAAAGCTGATGAAATATAAAAAAAGGTTGGCATCGGTTAATGGCTTACGACTGCCTGTAAGCGTACTTATAAAAAAACGGTTTCCCTGTTTGTCATAATCATCGATCCTTAACTGTAACTTTTCACCCGGAATGCGCAGGTCAAAATCAAAGTTGGTATCCATTTCAATAAACGGCGATACATAGAAATACTTCTGTGTGTTTAGCTTAAACTCGTTGCCTGTTTTGGTATCCGCGCCTAAAAAATAAGGCTTCATTTCTAAAAAAGTATTGCAAACTTCAACTATCGAGCATACCGGCTTATCCTGCTCATCATAACAAAAATAAAAAGATACCGGGTTAAACTGGTAGCCTGCGGTACATAAATTGGTTAACACCATTATGCGGCCATTACCAATAGTAACGCCGTTGGTTTGCAAATAACCGGTGATATGCTGACGTATGTTTTTTGAAGCATCCGGGTTTTCTTTGGGTAACTGCAAATGGTCTTTATCCCGAAAATTAAACATATTAAACCTGTTGCGGCTCATAAACTTAAGCCGTTTGGATAGACTATCGATCTCGTCCAGGTCCAGGTAAAACATAAATATCTCGTAATGAAACCGGTGCTCTTTTGGGGCCAGCCGGTGGTGCATTACAAGCGCTTTATATAAACAAGAATTAACGGGGGCATTTGCCATAATTGAATATACGAATTAATCTTTGGGTTGGATTAAAGCACCATCATAAACCGCCCTACCCAACAATTGCGAGCAAAGATTAACCGCGCTTGCAAAAGCATCTTCATGAAAACCATATTTAAAATAACTGCCGCAAAAATATATGGGGCCTTGTTCATTTAGTTTATGCAATTCGGCCTGCGCGTTTATTGCGGGCACATCAAACAGCGGGTGCTCGTAATCAATTTCTTTGATGATCTTTTTAGGGTCGATATTATCATGTGAGTTGATAGATACAAAGTAGTTCTTTTTATCAGATACGCCCTGCAACCTGTTCATCCAGTAAATGGTGGTTGGTTCCAGTTTACCGTTCCGCATTTTGATACTGTAATTCCAGCTACTCCAGGTCAGTTTGGTTTTGGGCATAATGCTTTCATCGGTATGGAGTATGGCTTTGTTGTATTGGTATTTAAAGTTAGATAGCAAGCGTTGCTCATCCACCGTAGGTTCGGCCAAAAGGTTTAATGCCTGGTCGCCATGCGTGGCTATGATAACCCTGTCGAAAATCGCACTGGTGCCATCGGCGGCGTGTACTGTAACTTTGCCGTTTTCGCGGATTATTTTTGTGGCTTTACGGCTGATATGAATTTTATCTTTAAACGGTTTGATCAGGATCTCCCGATACGATTGGCTGCCATTCTCCAACGTGTACCATTGGTGCTGGGTATCTAAACCCAAGAAACCATGATTTTGAAAAAAACGGATCAATGTTACCGCCGGGAAATCCAACATCTGCTCCATCGGCGTTGACCATACCGCCGAACTCATGGGCACCAGGTATTTCCACAGCATATCCTCGCCAAAACCAAACTCTTCTACATATTGACCTATGGAGTAATTGGCATATTTAGGGTCGTCAACAATTTTAACGCTCTCTTTATTAAAACGCCCTATCTGCATCAGCATTTTGATATAGCGCAGGTTAAAAATGTTTTTCCGCTGCGCAAATAAATGGTTAACGCTCGACCCGCTGTACTCCAGCCCCGGTTGGTAAATGCTGCACGCTGAATGACATTTCTGTTTTTTTTTAACCGGCGCATTAATTTCGGCAAACAGCTTACATAAGTTGGGATAGGTTTTATAGTTAAATACCATAAAACCGGTATCAATATATACGGGCTTGCCGTCTTCATCAACCGTAACCGTGTTGGTATGGCCGCCTACATAATCGTTTTGTTCGTAAAAAGTAAGATCAGACGTGCTATGCAAAAAATTCCCGCATCCCATACCGGCAATACCGGTCCCGATTATTGCTGTGCCGCCCCCTAACCCCCTAAAGGGGGAATTGTTGTCTTTTATTTGCATAACTATATATTCAAAATTATTATTACTCCCCCGCCAATTGGCGGGGGCTGGGGGGCTGGCAAACTGTTTTTAAAAACCGTTCAACGGTGTAGGTTGATAATTGACCGCCCGGTCCGTTCAGGTTAAAATCAAACCCGTGCGTGGCCCAGGGCAGTTTTAACCAAAAATGTTTAATGCCGTTTTGCTGCAATTTTAAATTTAAGCGGCGACTATGTTCGGGCGCTACCAGCACATCGTTAGTGCCATGAATAATCAAAGTTGGGATAGCTAACCGGCTGACAAATTCAATAGGGGAACTGGCCACATAATTTTGCGGAACTTTTTGATACGATCCACCCAAATAATCCTCCATCACTTTGCGCGAGTCCATGATCAGCGGGTTTGAAGGGATAGAATAGCCCCAAACCATATCGGCAGGGCCGTAAAAGTCAATTACGGCTTTCAGGCCTTTATCATGCAGGGTATAAGCGGCCAACAAAGCTATCTGCGCGCCTGCCGAGCGGCCCAACAGCACAAAGTTATTGGTATCGATCTTTAATTCATCCGCATGTTGGCGCAGGTATTTTAAGCAGCCTTGTATATCTTCAACCGGTGCGGGGCTTTGGTATTTGGGCGCCATACGGTAATTTATTGATGCTACATTGTACCCTGCCCCGGCCAAATAGCTATTTAACTCCGGCAGTTGCTGGCTGTCGCCGCTGCTCCATGAGCCGCCATGCACTACAATAACACAGGGCTTTTTACCATCCAATTGCGCTGGGTAAAAATCAAGCGTCATCGAGGTATCGGCATATTTAGCATAAGTTATGACGCGATAATTAACCGGTTTTGGTTTACCGCTCAACATCTTCCAAAATGAAAAAGGGGATTGAGTGCTATCACCATTTATTGCCGTACTACCCCGGCCAAAAACAGCGGTAAAGTTTTGTTTTAAGCTACCAGCAACCATATAGGCCCTCACAATAGGCGATACATACAATGCCAAAGCAAGCAAACCTATAAGGGTACCCGCCAACTGGTATTTTTGAACCC
>JABDBT010000027.1 GCA_013288465.1 Bacteroidota bacterium
AAGAATATTTTAATAAAGGTTTCTTATAATGTATTGCTTAAGTTATTTTAGCACAATGGAACAACAAAATGAAAACCAGCTAAATATTGAACTTTCTGAAGAAATTGCAGAAGGTATATACTCAAACCTTGCCATAATCACCCACTCAAGTTCAGAATTTGTGCTTGATTTTATCCGTGTTATGCCCGGCGTACCTAAGGCTAAAGTAAAGGCAAGAATTGTTTTAACCCCCGAACATGCCAAACGGCTACTTACTGCATTGGAGGATAATCTCGAAAAATTTGAAAACGCAAATGGCCGCATAAAAATTCAGCAGGACCCATCTGGTTTCCCAATGAACTTTGGCGGCACTATGGGGCAGGCTTAAATATTATAAGTTTATTACCTTGCATTATTCAGTAACGGTGCTTTAGCATATTTTCTACAGTGTTTTCAAATGCACAACCCAATAAAAAGAGGTATAAATATAAATTTAGAAGCCCTGCGGGGCTTTGCAGCTCTGTTTGTAGTGCTTGGCCATGTATTGGCGTTAAATCAGTTTTTTGACGCGCAATATTTACCTACAATTACAGTTGTATTTGCCCCTTCACCGCATTTACCCCTATTAGTTTTTTTTGTTTTATCGGGGTATGTTATTACGGCAAGCAACCCGGAGCTTTCTACCGGTCACAAAGTTTTAACTTATATTAAAAAACGGATTTTAAGAATATATCCTATTTATTTTGTAGCCATGCTTATTACATTGCTAATTGCAGGGTTTCATTATCCGGTATATGCTATCATCGCAAATTTTGCCATGTTACAGGTGTTGCTTGTGCCTCAATTTTTTGAAAATGGCCCGGCGTGGTCATTGCACTTTGAAGCATTGTATTACTTGTTGTATATTCCGGTTTCGTTTTTTAGGTTAAATACACTGGCCATTTTTTTTATATCAGCTTTCATCGCTGTAGGTAACTATTATTTTTATCCTAATATTTATACGCCATTAATATCGTCTTATTTATTTGGCTTTACCTTTTGGATAGGAGGGGCCTGTATAGCTAAATACTTATCAAATACGCACCAAAACGTCCCTTATAATGTTTTACTTAGTGTGCTGTTTTTTTTACTGGCTATCGATCAACTGGTTCAAAAATCAGGGTTCCCCCAATTAATTGACAAGATCAACTACGGTATTTTTCATTATCATTTATTGTATCCCAATGTTGAGGGCAGTAAAATAGTATTGTCCTATACCGACTTAGCATTTTTGCCTTATTGCCTTTATTTTGTTCTTATATTTTCGGGAAGGAAATTTAAATATGAAAAAGTATTTTTTTCTATACTTCAATTGCCCATTATATATGCACTAATAGTAACCGCAACCGAAACACGTCACCTGCACTTGCTTTCATTTATGGTGCCCGTTGCGTATTACATTATAAGTTTGACGCTTCTATTTGTCAATTCGCGCTTTATAAATAAAACCGGGCAAATAGTAATAAAATTTGGCGCATGGCTGGGTGGTATATCCTATGCAATGTATATTATTCATGCTCCTATAATTTTTGCACTAGGTAAAATTAATTTCTTTGATAATCATATTTTGTCGTACATAACGCGGTTTGTACTTTTAATAGTACTTGTTTTAGGATTGAGTTATGTACTCGAAAAGATATTTCAACCTTACATGAAAAAACTTTTTGCAACTAAAAATTCACCCAATGCCCACATTAATGTTTAATTTATGATGTGCGGCAGGCAACACAATTGCATTTGTTAAAAATCAATAAACAGCATATTGATATATACATGCCTGGCTGCTAAAGCAGGTTATAATGACCGTGTGTTAGAATCACGATAAGAAATATTGGCTTGCAGCTAAATAACATTCAATTTATTGCGCAATAATTTTAAATTTGCAAACAAACCTGTTAACGAGGCAATGCTTATATGAAAAAAACTTTTTTTTGCCTGTGCACAATAATTTTAGGATTTATTTTGATAAGCAGCTTAAATTCATGTGTAAGCACAAAAGATCTGACTTATTTTAATAATGTAACTAAGGATACCACCGAGAAAATACAGTTACAAGCATTAGAAACTATAATAAGCAAAAATGATATTTTGCAGATTAATTTTTCAACTCTTGATCCGGCTACCACTACAATTTTAAATGCAGCAAATTCCATAGGTTCGTCCGGTGCAACAAATGGTTATTTGGTGGATGAAGCCGGAATTATTAAATTACCACTTATAGGTGCATTAAAAGCAGAAGGATTCACCAAGCGTCAGCTTGCCAGTACTATAACCGAAGAATTGCTGTCAAAGAAACTTGCGTTGGACCCGATTGTTACAGTTCGCATTGTTAACTATAAGGTAACCATCCTTGGTGAAGTAAACCACCCGGGTGTAATACCTGTGCCGAATGAAAGGATTACCCTGCCCGAAGCTATAGGAGAAGCGGGCGACCTAACGATTTATGGAAAGCGGAACAATGTTTTATTGATAAGGGAAGTTGACGGGAAAAGGATATATAAACGCTTCAGCCTAAACAATGATCAACTTTTCAATAAAGATATTTATAACCTGCAAAATCAGGATATTATTTACGTTGAACCCAATAAAGCAAGAGCAAGCGCCTCTGATATCACTACGCAGCTTTTACCTGTTGGCATAAGCATAGTATCGCTTTTGCTTATTATTTACAGTCAATTTAAACATTAATATTTTCATTCATTAATGAAAAGTACCGACCAAAGAAATAACGTTCCTGACATTTTTGAAAAGTCATCGCCCCAAAATACGATAAGATCCGTTGCTTTTCGTTATTTGCCTTTTTGGCCGGTATTTGTTATCACCACTATTATTTCGTTGAGCGTAAGCTATTTTTATTTGCACAAACAAACTCCTATTTATGAGGCAAATGCAGAAATCTTGCTTAAAGATCAAAACAGTGGAAGCTCAAATGCTATAGTGATGGAGGCACTGGGAGTTACAGCCTCATCAAAAAAGGTAGAAAATGAAATTGAGGTATTAAAATCGCGTACCTTATTACAACAATTAGTTAGAGAAATGGGCCTTTATACCCAGGTATATAGTAAAGGGAAATTTAGGGACCCTTTAATATATCCAACTATGGTTAAGTTTATAGCCATGTACCCCGATTCGTTGCGAAATTCAGGCAATATCCCCATTTCTTTTAAATACGTATCTACTGAAAATAGTATCGAGCTTGATGGTAAAAAATATCCGTTAGGTACGCCGGTAAATACGCCTTATGGTAAATTTACTATCTTGATAAGTAAAGAAAATATACCACTTTCGGCATTCGTAAAAGGCGATTACTATTTGCAAATACGAGATGTTAAAAGCGCCGCTGGCAATTTATTAGGAGAGTTATCAGTTTCTTCCGGAGCAAAGGAGTCTTCTTTAATTAATTTAAAGCTGGATGATCCTGCCCCATACCGTGCTGAAGAAATATTGAATAACCTGATCGAAGCCTATAACAAAGCCGGCGTTGACGATAAAAATTTAACAACAGCCAATACGCTAAACTTTATTGATGATCGTCTGGTACTGGTTGCTAAAGATCTATCTACCGTTGAAAATGATCAACAGGAATATCGGACCAAAGAGGGGGTAGTAAATTTGACGGAACAGGGCACCGCGTTTCTCAATAATGTACAACATAATGACGAAAGCATATCTCAGATCCAAATTCAGCTGGATGTTTTAGACGAGATTGAAAAATATATTGTTAAAAAAAATGGGGTTAAAGGCTCCGCGCCCTCTACATTGGGGATAACAGATCCATTGTTAAATCAACTATTTGAAAAGTTAAATACAAGCGAATTGGAGTTGGATAAGCAAAGTCAAACTTCGGGCGAAAACTCTACAACTATTCAAACCTCAAAAAACCAGGTTAATCAAATTAAGTCAAGTATTTTAGAGAATATCCATACGCAAAGGCAAAATTTGCTCACTACAAAAAACAGGTTGCAGGGCGAGCTTGATAAAAATTCATACTTGTTAAAAAATGTTCCCCAAAAAGAACGCCAGTTGTTAGAGATAACCCGCCAACAAGCTATAAAAAATAGTATATATACCTATTTACTTCAAAAAAAGGAAGAAGCCGCTTTATCCAAGGCCTCGGCAGTTGCAGATAGCCGCGTTGTTAATTATGCAGAAAGTACTTCATATCCCATTAAACCTATTGCATTAAATATATACTTAATTGGATTATTTATGGGGGTTTTTGCCGGCGTGGCTTTTGTTTTGATAAGGGAGCAATTTAACCAGGAGGTGCTTTTCCGCTCGGATATTGAAAGAGCGACGAATGCCCCAATACTTGCAGAAATTATGCATGATGAAAGCAGCGAAGCTTTAGTTATAAAAGATGGAAAACGGACCATTATTGCCGAGCAATTAAGGGCGCTGCGTACTTCGTTGAGTTACATAGGCATACATGGTGATAAAAAAACCTTATTGGTAACATCATCCATTTCGGGCGAAGGAAAAAGCTTCATGGGCTTAAATTTGGCTGTAAGTTTAGCGTTAACCGGTAAAAAGGTGGTATTGCTTGAATTTGATTTGCGCAAACCCAAAATAAGTAAAATGATGAATATTGCCCAGGAACCGGGTATTAGTAATTACCTGGCCGGCCTTGCACCAATTGAAAAAATTACGGTATCAATGGAGAGCAACAATATACCGGGGCTTTTTATACTCCCTGCCGGAAATATACCTCCTAACCCAACCGAACTAATGTTAAATGGCCGGCTTGATGTTTTAATGGATAAGCTGAAGAATGATTATGACTATGTTTTAATTGATTCGCCGCCAATTGGTTTAGTAACTGATGCTAAAATATTGAATAAATACATAGATGCCTGTTTATATATGGTGCGCCATAAATATACACCTAAGTTTTATCTTAATTTAATTGAACAACTGTATGCCAACAGAGAAATGAATAATGTAAACATTATTTTTAATGGCATTAAAGCAAGAGGTATTTTGGGTACTTACGGTGGGGCATACGGAGCCAATTATGGCTATGGCTACGGTTACGGTTATGGCGGAGGATATGGTTACGGATATACTCAGGATGAGAAAGAGGAAAAACAAGCTTTAAAACAAAAAACAACCAAGGCCACTAAAAAAATATTTGGAAGCAAATAAAGCTTAATACTAAATTGTGGCCATGCTGCTTGAGCATAGAGCACAATTAACGCACAAAATAATATGGCAGTTGAAAGCTCACCCGAGTACTGGGACCTGGAAATTAAACCACAGAGTAGTGTTTTTAACCTGCATTTAAAAGATGTTTGGGCTTATCGCGATTTACTGTGGCTGTTAGTTAGGCGTGATTTTGTTTCTTTTTATAAGCAAACAATATTTGGCCCATTATGGTTTTTTATACAGCCTATTTTTACCACCATTACTTTCACTTTTATTTTTGGCAACCTGGCTAAAATTAGCACCGATTTGGCGCCCGCCCCAATTTTTTATATGGCAGGTACAGTTGCGTGGAATTATTTTGCCGACAGCCTTAATAAAACCTCCACAGTTTTTAGGGACAATGCAAGCATATTCGGTAAGGTTTATTTCCCGCGGTTAATAATGCCCTTAAGCATCGTATTTTCAAACCTGGTTAAATTTGGGATACAGTTCATCTTATTTATAATACTCCTCCTATATTATCTTTTTGAAGGAGATAAGGTTGAGCCTAACTGGTATATTTTATTGTTCCCGGTCATTATGTTGTTAATGGCCATTTTAGGCCTCGGACTTGGATTAATAATTACGGGCCTCACCACCAAATATCGTGATTTAACTTTTGTAGTTAGTTTTGGTGTTCAGCTATTAATGTATGCTACTCCTGTAATTTACCCACTTTCGGCGGCCCCGGCAAAATATCGCAGTATAATTGCCCTTAATCCTATGAGTGGTTTAATTGAAACTTTTAGATATGGCTTTTTGGGTGGTAACGGTCATTTTTACCTTGGCGCTTTTGTTTATAGTATAGTTGCCAGCCTGGTGGTTTTTTTGGTTGGGTTAATAGTTTTTAATAATGTGGAGAAAAACTTTGTTGATACGGTTTAAGTGTTATTTATTAAAGCAGACTAATAAACATGAGTGATATTGCCATCAAAGTTGAAAATTTATCTAAAGCATATCAATTAGGTGATTTTAGTACCGGCACATTAAGTCGTGATATTGAGCGGTGGTGGGCATTAATGCGAGGGAAGAATGATCCTTTTTTGGCCATTGGGGAAGCCAATGACCGAACCTCAAAAGGGATAAGCGATATTGTATGGAGTTTAAAAGACATTAACTTTGAAGTTAACCAGGGTGACGCTATTGGTATTATTGGCCGTAATGGTGCAGGGAAAAGCACATTGTTGAAAATATTAAGCCGAATTACCTCTCCCACAACAGGCAATATTAAAATAAAAGGCCGTATTGCAAGCTTATTGGAAGTTGGTACAGGCTTTCATCCCGAATTAACCGGGGGCGAAAATATTTATTTAAATGGCGCCATAATGGGCATGACCAAACGCGAGATCAAAAAGAAATTTGATGAAGTTGTTGATTTTGCAGGCGTAGAAAGATATATTGATACCCCGGTTAAGCGCTATTCGTCAGGGATGTATGTTAGACTGGCATTTGCAGTAGCAGCGCATTTAGAATCTGAAATTTTAATTGTTGACGAGGTATTAGCTGTTGGCGATGCCGAGTTTCAAAAAAAATGCCTGGGAAAAATGAATGATGTGAGTAAAAGAGAGGGCCGGACCGTGTTATTTGTAAGCCATAACATGGGGACCGTGGCGCAACTATGTACTAAGACAATTTTATTACAACAGGGTAACGTCATCAAGAATGATTATACCCGCAAGGTTATTGATTATTATTTAAAACAATCAAGAGAAAACCATGAGGGGTATATAGCCGAAGATACAAGCAAAGATATGGCCATTGCTGAGGTATATACCCAAAACGAAAAAGGCGAAAAAATAACCACTTTTACGCACTTGCAAAAAATTGAAATAGTTATTAAACTACAGGTTAACAGGTGGATTAAAAATGCTGATTTGCGGTTAGTGCTCAGAGATTTACATGGTAAAGCTATTTTTACATCTGATGTAGCGTTAGAAGAAGGGAAATATAATTCAAAAAAGTACATTAGTGCAGTAGCAGAAATACCCGAACATTTTTTGAGGCCCGGCGCGTTTACTTTTACAGTTGCCACATTGGTTCATAACCAATATGTAATAAGTTTATTAGAAGATATTATAACTATGGATATAGCAGACGGCGGTTCAAGATATGCAGGTACGGAAGGATTGGATTACGGCTATATTTTTTTTGAGCCAAAGTGGGATGTAAGTAGTATATAATCAGGATTTATCATATAATTATATAAAATAAGTTCTTTTGACGATATTGAAAGATCTCGAAAGAAAAATAACGATGCAGTATGTACACAGAGATAAAAAAGTGCAGGGTTAGCAATAGTACAAATCTTATTACTGTTTTATCACTTGGGGAGCAATACTTAACAGGTGTTTTCCCTAAATCAGTTGATGAAAATATTACAAAAGGCCCTTTAGACCTGGTGTGGTGCCCTGATAGCGGGTTATTACAAATGAAACAATCATACAGTTTGGATGAGATGTATGGCGATAATTATGGTTACCGTTCGGGTTTAAACGCGTCAATGGTATCGCATTTAACTAATAAAATAAAAACACTTGAAAGGTTGGTTAAGTTATCTGATGCCGACCTGGTAATTGATATTGGCAGTAATGATGCCACGTCGCTAAAGGCATATACCGGTAATTTCAGAAAAGTTGGCATTGACCCCACTGGTTTGAAATTTGCAGCATATTACACGGATAATATTAAGCTGATACCCGAATTTTTTTCGGCTAAATCTTTCCGCACAGCTTTTCCAAATGAAAAAGCTAAGATCATAACTTCCATTGCCATGTTTTATGACCTGGAAAACCCGGTGGCTTTTGTGAAAGATATAGCAGAAGTATTGGATGATGAAGGTATATGGCATTTTGAACAAAGCTACATGCCATCAATGCTGCGTACAAATTCGTACGATACGATTTGCCACGAACATTTGGAATTTTATTCATTTAAAGTGGTGAAAAACCTGCTCGAAAGCTGTAGTATGAGCGTGGTTGACGTCCAGATGAATGCCATTAATGGGGGGAGTTTTGCGGTTACGGCTTGTAAAAAAAACGCATCCTACAAACGAAACAATGCAGTTATTAACTGGATGCTGCAACAGGAAACTGATATGGGGCTGGATACCCCAAAACCATACCGCGATTTTGAAGAAAGGGTGTTTAAACATCGCAAAGATTTACTGCAACTGATTGAGGCATTGGTTGAGGATGGCAAAACCATAATTGGGTACGGTGCTTCGACAAAGGGTAATGTATTGCTTCAGTTTTGCGGGCTAACCACTAAGCATATTCCTTATATAGCAGAAGTTAATGAAGAAAAATTTGGCTCATTTACACCCGGTACAAATATTCCGATCATTTCTGAGCAGGAAGCCCACGCCCTGAACCCCGACTATTTCCTGGTATTGCCCTGGCATTTTAAACATAACATATTGGCTCGCGAAAAAGACTATGCTGAAAGGGGCGGAAAGTTTATTTTTCCGCTTCCGGAAATAGAAATTGTTTAGTTCTATATAAATGTAATATGGGAGAAAACTTGAAAGGCTTATTTATAAATACTGCTAAAGCCAACTGCAGTATTCATGAATCGGGGAAAATGTGTTATGACTGCCTTAAGCTTTCAGATACCTACAGTATTGCCTATCACGAAGTTGATGAAGTACACAGAGAAATTTCATTAGATTACGATTTTTATATTTTTAATTATCACGCTATTACAATGGCTTGGCTTGATACCGGTTTGATCAGGGATCTGCCCGGGTTAAAAGCCACAATAGTTTTAGAAGTGTTGCCGGGTGATCCGTTTGTGATGTGCCCCGAAAATGATTTTGATGCCTACATTGTGCTTGACCCTACATTAAGATCAAGTAATCCTAAAGTTTATACCTTTCCAAGGCCATTAGAAAATATTGGAGCAAAGTTTAGCTATGTGGAAAAGGAGATACCCGAAATAGGAACATTTGGTTTTGCAACAGATGGAAAAGGGTTTGACAAGGTTATTGAAGCAGTAAACCGCGAATTTGATGAAGCCATTGTTAAAATAAATATACCTAAAGGCGATTATGTTTTAGGCGATAAGTATGATCAGCTGGTTAACTATTTAAATGATTATCCCACGAAACAAGGCGTGAAAGTTAAAATAACGAGCAATTTCTTTAACAAAGAGGAGCTGATTGAATGGTGTTCGCAAAACACACTTAATATGTTTTTATATAATAGAAACTTGCCGGGCTTATCAGCGACTACCGACCAGGCAATTACCAGCGGAAGGCCACTGGTTGTTTCGACCGATAATACGTTCAGGCATATTCATCAATATATAAAACCATATCCGTTTCAAAATTTAAAAAATGCAATTATCAATACGCCCGCAAGCGTTTTAAAAATTCAAAAGGATTGGGCGCCGATAAATTTTGCTTTAAAGTTTGAAAAATTACTAGCCGACTATGGCGTTAAGCACATAAAAAAATCAGGTAAAAGTGTTGCGCTGCCAATAAAAGATAATCAAAATATTAAAGTGTTAAAGCCGTCCCGGTTTAAAAAAGCTGATTTTATCCCCCCCATTATATTTAAGGCATACAGGAAAATATTTCCGAAAGCAAAAGCAAGTTCCCATCATACGCTGCAGCCTTTTGTACATGATGTTTTGCAATCGTTTAGCCAGTTTAACGAAGACCTTTTAATAGATATGCTTTTAGGGCAAAAGGAAAAAGGGTTTTATATAGATATTGGGGCAAATGATCCAATCTTTAACAGTAATACCCAAAAGTTTTATACAAGGGGATGGCACGGCATAAATATAGAACCAAACTTAAAGGCTTTTATTAACCTAAAGGATAGCAGGCCGCGGGATATAAATCTTAATGTAGCTATCTCTGATAGCGAACGTGAACTGGTTTTCTACTATTTGTCGGATGACTCTACGCTATCAACCTTAGATCAACAAGCGGCTGAAAAGATGGCTAAAATGTTGAACTTAGAGCTCACATCGGGGAAAGTAAAAACCAACTCATTAAAAAACATACTAGACCAGGAATTAAAAGTTAATGAAATAGATTTTATGTCGGTTGACGCAGAAGGACATGACCTGGTTGTTTTGAAAAGTAATGATTGGGATAAATATAGGGCCGCTGTACTTATGGTTGAAAGCAATAATGAATTTGCAGAAATACGTTCATATATGGACAGCAAAGATTATTTACACATATACAGTAATTTTTATAATGCAATATTTGTAAATAAGCACACAGCAAATACTGCATTGTTAAAAAATATAAAGTGGGAAGCATAAATTATGAAAGCTCTAATTTGGGGTGCAAACGGGCAGGATGGCCATTACCTGGCGGCGCTTTTACAAAGCAATAATATTGAAACAATTAAAATTTCGAGAAACGGTGACGACATAAAAGGCGATGTAAGTAATTTTGATTTTGTTGAATCGCTGATCAAACATCAACAACCCAATTATATTTTTCATTTAGCAGCAAATTCAACTACCCAACATGCTGCATTATTTGAAAATCATGAAACGATAAGTACAGGAACGCTAAATATTTTAGAAGCTGTAAGGTTGCATTGCCCACCTGCAAAGGTGTTTTTATCAGGGAGTGCAATGCAGTTTAAAAATGAGGGCCTTCCAATAAATGAGTTAACTGCATTTGAGGCCAGCAGTGCTTACTCGGTTGCCCGCATTCAATCTGTATATGCCGGCAGGTATTACCGGGCAGCCTTTGGATTAAAGGTATATGTTGGCTATTTTTTTAATCATGATAGCCCCCTGCGTGGTGAAAAACATGTGAATCAGAAAATTGTAAAAGCGGTGCAGCGAATAGCCCAGGGCAGTAATGAATTGTTGGAACTGGGGAATATTGATGTGCGAAAAGAGTTTAATTATGCCGGCGACTGTATGGAAGCAATTTGGATATTAATAAACCAGGATGCCGTTTTTGAAACTGTTATAGGCACGGGTAAAGCTTATAGTATTAAAGACTGGATAGTTGGATGTTTTGATAAAATTGGCGTAAATTGGGAAAACTTTGTGGTGGTTAAACAAGGTTTTGTGCCCGAATATCAAACCCTGGTAAGTAACCCGCAACTTATTTATAGTTTGGGTTGGAAGCCCCGGGTTGATTTTTACCAATTGATAGATTTGATGATGACTACTAATAAATAATACAATGGCTGAAACATTAGGGTCACTTTGCGATAAATTAACTATTGTTAAACTTAAACAGTTTCATAGCGAGGATGCTAAACGTTTAGCAAGCCTTAAAAGCCAGCAGGAGCAACTTACAGAAGAGATAGATCAGTTTTTAGCAAATGCTTTATCAGGGGCAATCCCGATTGAAAAATTAAGTTTTGCTGCTAATAAGGTATATAAAGAAGCAGGTAATGAAACAAAAGCAATTACCGGAAATTTAGGGCAGGTATTTTCAGAATTAGCAAAAGTAAACTGCGACTTATGGCATGAACAGGAAAAAGTGTATGAATTTGAATTGGTACCCGCAGAAGAAAAAGATATTGTAGTAAAAAAATTGGCTATACTAAACTTAGAAAGAAATAAGTGTATAGATGCAATAAACAATATTTTGACTGAATTATGCAACAGGTAAAAATACTACTGGTGCAACTTGCAGCCAATGGTGATTGTTTATTTGTAACTACAATTGCCAGGCAGATAAAGGAAGTTGATTATCCCGGCTGCCATCTTACCTGGCTTATAGGCTCCAGATGCGCCCAGGTAATTAAAAACAATCCCTACATAGATGATATTATACAAATACCTTTAAATGGATCAGGGGATATACAAAATCAAAGAGATAAAATTGATGAGTATATCGCAAATACAGGTAGTTATCATAAATTCAACAAGATTTTTATAACCGATTATGCCGGGCTAAACCAAGAAAAATGGTTTGGCACTACACGCTCATCCCTGTTTAGATGCTATCCGCACCGGGTAACAATTGATCCGCAACCATTAATTTACCTAACCGATGACGAAAAAAACAACGTCACTGAGTTTTGTAAAACACACACAATAACTAAAAACACATTTAATATTCTTTTTGAATGTGCCCCCCAAAGCGGACAATCATTAATGACATTTGAGCGGGCAAAGCAATTGGCAGAGCAAGTGGCAGATCAAAACAAGAACATCAAATTTATCCTAACATCAGATCAATCATTTGTTTCTGCCAATCCAAATATGATAGACGGTAGCGTTATTAGCTGGCGCGAAAATGCGGAACTTGCTAATTATTGCCATTTGCTTGTCGGGTGCAGTAGTGGTATATCATGGTTGTGCACATCCAACTGGACTAAACCGATCCCATTTATCCAGATCATAAACCCATATTACCGGGAAGGATCAGCTTCCATGAAAATAGACTTTAAATTTTGGGGCATTAATGGAAAAAAACTGATAGAACTTAACAATCCTACTGATAATATAATAAAGGAATGTATTGTTGCGGCAAGTATTGATAACTTTGAATCCGTACGAGAAAAGTATGATTCAAAGAGGTACGGTGGCTTTTTAAATTATAGATTTATAAAAGAGGCACGAATTCCGGTTTATGAAAAAGCATGGTTTTATTTCCACTATTTTTTTTTAGGCCCCTTTTTTCTGATTATTTACAGGGCCATAAAACCAGTTTGGTTTAAGCCCTATGACTGGATCAGAAAAGATAAATATTGGTTCGAAAAATAACTACTTATCAAAAATTTACTGGCACCGCAAGTTAGCATATATTGAAGTGAAGGTGTAATAATTATGAAATTCGATCTTTACCTTTCTGAAATGGCAATAACCGATCTGCATGGCGGAGGGTTAACCCTGCAAAGGGTAATGGGCAATGATTTAATGCAGATAAAGTACTTTGCGCATTTAAGTCGTTTTGCCTATGATTTGCCTGCAGCACGGCGATTTGGTGATAAGGATATTGATTTAACATCTGTTTGGGAAGGTAATGCCGTACGCTCAATAATTGGGCGGTCCTTAGCAGCTGCTATCAATGACCAGTCATTCATCAAAAAAAAGGCAGCCGAAAAAGCTGCCCGGGCATTGGCAGGTAAATTTGAAAATGATGAACTGATAAACTGCCTGGTATGCCCGCAGGGGTTATCTTCAATTTACACATTGGAGGCCCTTAAACGCCGCCATAAAGTAAAATACATTACCTGGGTTATGGATGATCATGTTGTTCAATACAATAACGGCGAATGGCATTATCCTAAAGGGGTTGGACAAGTACTCGAAAAACATTTGCGGGAGGCTGAACATGTTTTTGTTATCAGCCCCGCTATGCAGGAATTTTACCATGACAGGTTTGGAATTGGATCAACCGTATTATTTAGCCCGTTTGATTTGCCCGCTAATAATGCCCAGCCGGTTCACGCCGAAAAACAACCCTTCAAAATAGGCTATTTTGGTGCGGTAACAGCATGGCAGCTCGATGCTTTAAATTGTGTTGCAAAAGCATTGACCGGTACCGAAACACAGTTGCACATTTACTCGGGAGTTGAAAAATTGCCCGAAGAACTTTGCCTGGACAATGTTTATTTGCAGGAATGGGTAAGCCCCGGCCAGGTTTTGTTGACGATGCGGAATTATGATGTAGTATTGCTTCCGATGAGTTTTTTGGAGAAAATGCGCAATATGTCGGCATTTAATATAGCCACTAAAATGAGCGAATACTTGGCTTCAGGCGTGCCCATATTGGCGGTTGGCCCCCCGCATGCGGCAATGATGAAATATTTAAAAGGGAATAGTGCCGCGGTTGTGGTTGAGGAGTGTGATGAAAATGCTGTTAGAAATGCTTTTAACTTACTTCATTACAAAGAGGGGATTGTTGAAATTTTGAAAAATGCCCAAAACCTGGTCCGCAATGAAACAGGAACATTGCCCATGCGAAAACGATGGGCAGAAGGAATAAATAGATTTATATCTTAGCTGAAAATTTAATAGGTTATTATGGTAAATGCTAATAAGAAGATATTAGTAACAGGTTCGTCGGGTTTAATAGGGTCGGAGGTATGCACCTATTTTGCAAATATTGGGTGGGAGATTCATGGTTTTGATAATAATCAAAGAGCAGCGTTTTTCGGCCCGCAAGGCGATACCAGGTGGAATCAAAAAAGACTGGCTGATAAATTAGGGATGGCATTTCATCATCATGAAATTGATATCCGCGACAGAAAAGGAGTACAGGAACTGCTTTTCCAAATAAAGCCCGATGCCGTTGTACATACTGCCGCACAGCCTTCGCATGATAGAGCGGCCACCATACCATTTGAAGATTTTGATACCAATGCGGTTGGTACACTTAATATGCTGGAAGCGGCCCGCCGTGCCCGCCCCGAATCGCCTTTCGTGCACATGTCAACAAATAAGGTCTATGGCGACAGGCCAAATACCATTGCTTTAATAGAAAAAGAAATCCGGTGGGATTACAATGACCCCATGTACGCCGATGGCATTGCCGAGGATTTTTCTATTGACCAAAGCACCCATTCGCTTTTTGGGGCGTCAAAAGTTGCGGCTGATGTTATGGTGCAGGAGTACGGACGGTATTTTAATATGCCAACCTGTTGCCTGCGTGGCGGCTGCTTAACCGGCCCCAATCATTCGGGTATTGAGTTGCATGGCTTTTTGAGCTACTTGGTTAAATGCAATTTAGAAGGACGGGAATACAAGGTTTTTGGGTATAAAGGCAAACAGGTTCGTGACAATATTCACTCGCATGATGTTGCTTCATTTATAGAAGCCTTTATCAATGCCCCCCGCATTGCAGAGGTATATAACATAGGCGGTGGCCGTGACAATTCATGTTCAATATGGGAGGCGTTTAAAATAGCGGAGCAATTTTCGGGGAAACCTCAAATTTACACTTATGTAAAGGAGAACCGCATAGGCGACCATATTTGCTATATTTCAAACCTTAAAAAAATGCGCACGCATTACCCGGGCTGGGATATAACCATTTCATTAGAAGAAACCATTAAACAAATTGTGGAAGCGTTAAAGCAAAGATGATAAGTGAATTAGAAAATCTTATTTAGTCATTGTTCTAATACCTGCTAATTTGCCTAAATTCACCATTTAAATCTTTCCAGGTAAGCTATTTATATACGCATGAGGCTACTTTCATTCCAGGCATTTTCGTTATACGCCAATGGCGGTGGTAGCCGTATCCTTCGCCGCTTATACCGGGGCAGGGAGCAGCAGGTTATATCGTTAGCTGTTGAGGGTTATGCCTCAAAACCCAAAACAGGAAATATCAATGAAAATATAATAACGGTGCAACCGGCTACACGGCGGTGGATGCGCTGGTATCTGCGAGATGGTGTAGTCTGGTTAAGGGAATATCCGCTAAGGTTTTTGACAATAAACCGTATCCGTAAAGCGGCATTAAAAACAACTTATGATGTGGTGCACGTTGTAAATCATGGCCCGTTTTCGGCTGCATTATGTAATGATAAATTTTGCAGCGGAAAAGAGTTATGGGTTTCTTTCCATGATCATTTTTTAACTATGTCGAGCCCTTTTGCCGTGACCAGTAATTTGTGGAACCGGGCAAACAGAAGGCTGGTGATATCAAAAGAACTGGGCGACGAATACCAAAAACTATTTGGAAACAAACCCTACACTATTATTACCGATGGTGTTGATGATGATGAAATAAGTGCGCCTGTAATAACAACTACAACGCCTGTAATTGTTTATTTTGCCGGTCTCCTTCATGTGGGTTATATACCACTATTTAAGATTCTCGCCGATTCACTTGATCAATTATCGAGGCAGGGTTTATCATTTAAATTGCTGCTGCGCGGTACGCAGGATGTTGATTTTCTGAATAACCGGTTATTTGCAGTTGACTATAAACCGGTAACATTGGATGATAGCGAACTTAAAAATGAACTGAATTTGGCATCAATTCTCTATCTTCCGATTGAATTTACGAAGCCTGATTTTTATTTGTATAGCCTTTCAACAAAAATGGTGGGTTACCTGGGCAGCCCGGGCACTATACTTTATCATGGCCCTGCTGATAGCGCGGCTTGTATTAAGTTAACCGGTGTGGATGCGGCCATTTGTTGTAATACGCTAAATGTGGATGACATGGTAAAGTCAATTACAGAGTTGCTAAATGATAAAGGTGAAATTTCAAAAAACGCCAAAAATTTAGCCCGGCAAAGCTTTAACATGAAAACTATTCAGCAAGAATTTTGGCAATCATAAATTTATAGTTAATCATTTAACTTAATTACCTGAATGAAAATAGCGTTCATCTGTAGTTCACTTGAGCCGGGCCATGATGGTGTGGGTGACTATACCCGTTGCCTTGCTGCCGCATTAATTAAGCAGGGTAACGATATTGCCATATTATCAATAAGCGATAAGAATATTAATGAAGTTACTACAAATATTCAGCAATGTGACGGTGTTGAGGTCCGGGTTATGCGCATCCCTTTTTTTTATGATAAAACGGAACGTTCAAAACATGCCAAAAATTGGATAGATCAATTTGACCCTCAATGGGTGAGTTTGCAGTTTGTGCCTTTTGGATTTCATTCAAAAGGATTAACTATTGGATTAAGCAAATTTTTATTATCAATAAATTCAACCAGGCCATGGCATATTATGTTTCATGAGCTATGGGTGGGTATGGAATATGAAACTTCTCAAAAATTGATATGGTGGGGCAGGGTTCAACGGTTTTTGATAAAGTCTATGATAGCTAATTTAAAGCCATGGGCTATCCACACACAAACAATTTTATATCAGTTGCAACTGGCAAAACTGGGGTTTGAGGCCCAATATTTACCCATTTTTTCAAATATTCCGATCATTGATAAAGCTATTGTTGAAGATACGAAAGTAAAAAGATTGCTTGTTTTTGGAGAAATACACCAGGGCGCGCCTATTGACAGCCTGGCTAAAGACGTAGCTGCTTACATGGGAAAAAACCAGGTTAAAATCATTTTGACATTTTTAGGCCGGTCAAATGAAAAAGAACGTAACAGGTGGATAGACGCATGGGAATCAAACGGTTTGGAAGTTGAATTATTAGGCGAACGACCTGCAGAACGAATAGCCGAAGTTTTTAGCAAGGCAAAATTGGGTATATCCCTTACAGCATTTGCCATCAGCGATAAAAGTGGTTCGGTTGCTGCCATGAGGGCTTTTGGTTTGAAAATACTATGCCTTTCGCGGCCATGGAGCCCTCGTGGTTTTAATGGTTTTGAACTGCCTGCTGATATATTTAATTATACTGCCGGAAGTTTTGAAACATTTATGGACGCTAAGCAAAATGATTCCCCGGTTTGCGATGCGCCCGAAATTGCCCTAAAATTGCTAAATGATTTAAAATCGGTTGTTTGATCAATTTATTAAACGGTTAGTCAAAAAACGTTTGCAACCCTTCCAACCTCTCTAACCTTTCCAACACTTTCCAACATCTACAACAACTCCAACCTTTAAAACCAATCTCTAATCACTATCTTTGCCACAAAGCAAGCTAATTGAACTTTTACCTTACATATATCCTCGTAGCGATAGGTCTTTTCGCGTTTTCGGCGTTATTCGCGCTGTTTGGTGTTTATGCCGAGCGTAAGGTGTCTGCGTTTATACAAGACAGGCTTGGCCCTACCGAAACCGGTAAATACGGCACCCTGCAAACCTTTGCCGATATATTAAAGCTGGTTCAAAAAGAATTGATTATCCCCGCCGCCGCCGATAAACTATTATTTATGATGGCCCCGGCTATTATTTTCATATCGGTTTATTTAGGCTTTGCCGCGTTGCCCTGGGCATCGGGTTTGGCGCCCTCAAAATTAAACTTAGGGTTATATTATATTTTCGCCATTATCTCTATCGAAACCCTGGGCATATTAATGGCCGGATGGGGATCAAACAATAAATACTCCATATTGGGCGCCATGCGCTCGGCCGCGCAGATCATATCTTACGAAATACCTGCGGGTTTCGCGTTAATATCGGTAGTGATGATAGCCCAGACTTTAAACCTGCAGGACATCGCCACGCAGCAGGGTATATTATCAACAGAAAAGATCAAATTTCTGGGCTACTGGGACGTTTCATCAGCAGGAGGGATAATGGCCTGGAATATTTTCAGGGCGCCGCATTTGCTTATCGCGTTTGTGATCTATTTCATAGCTTCATTAGCTGAAAGTAACCGCGCACCGTTTGACATACCCGAAGCTGAATCTGAACTGGTTTCGGGTTTCCATACCGAATATTCGGGCCTGCGGTTCGGGCTGATATTTTTGGCTGAATATTCCATGATGTTCATGGTATCAATGGTAGGCGTGATATTGTTTTTAGGCGCGTGGAACACACCGTTGCCCAATATGGGCCCGGTACACCTGGCCGACTGGACAACCAGCACAGTATGGGGGATAATTTGGATAGCACTAAAATCATTAACGCTGGTAGGCATACAAATGTGGATTAGGTGGACAATGCCCCGCCTACGCGTAGATCAGTTGATGAATTTATGCTGGAAAGTGTTAACCCCACTGGCTTTTGCCTGTATGTTAATATCTGGGATATGGCGATTGTTTATGATGTAGTGAGCAGGCAGTTGTGAGCTGTTAATTTGTTAAGTTTAAAATATTTTAGATTTGACAACTTTTAAAAAGTTGTCAAATCTTTTACAAGAAGATCAAATCATCAGGTAAATCATAAAAATCCTACGAATCAAGGTTCAAACAATAATGATCAAACGCACGCTAAACGGATTTATAACTACATGGCGGGGGCTAACCCTTACCCTGAAACACCTTTTTGCGTCAAACGCCAAAAGGAAGGTCATATCTGTAAGCGATGGTAATTATTTTAAGCAGTTGGAAGGCACCAATACCATACAATATCCTCACCAAAAACTGCCCGTGCCCGAAGTTGGCCGCTACCAGTTGGACGTAGAAATGGACGACTGTATTGTTTGCGACCTTTGCGCTAAAATTTGCCCGGTTGATTGTATTGATATTGAAGCCATAAAAGCTACGGAAGCTATTGGGCAAACATCCGATGGTACTACCAAACGCCTGTATGCCGCTAAGTTTGATATCGACATGGCTAAATGTATGTATTGCGGGTTATGCACTATAGTTTGCCCCACCGAATGTATTATAATGACCAACCAATATAATAAAAGTGTATTTGAGATAAGCCAGCTAACGTACGAGTTTAGCGATATGACACCCGAAGATGCTGCCGAAAAAAGGAAATTGATAGAAGCGCAACAGGCAGAAAAACAGGCGGCAAAATTAGCCGCTATGCAGAAAAAGGAGGGCGAAGTATGACTTTAGCACAAGGGCTTTTTTATGTAACGAGCTTTATTGTATTAGGTTCGGCGGTATTTGTGGCGGCTACGAAGAATTTGGTGCGGTCGGTGTTTATGTTTTTTATAACGCTGTTTGCGCTGGCCGGTTTATATGTTTTGGCCCTGGCCGATTTTGTGGCCATCACTCAAATTGTGATCTATGTGGGTGGTATATTGGTGCTTATTTTGTTCGCCTTTATGCTATCGGGTAAACAAACCCTAAATGCTTTACAGCAAACCGGTAAGTTTATCAGCTGGCGTAAAATGCCTGCGCTGGCGGTAGCGCTACTATTTTTTGTGGTAATGCTGAATGTGGTGTTAAAAATAGACGCGGATAATTTAAGCTGGATAAAGGATGCCGTTATCACAAAAAATGTGATCGCCTCAAATGATTTGGTGACAGATAATATCGGGATAAATTTAATGACGCGGTATTTATTGCCTTTTGAAGCCATATCCATATTGTTAATGGTGGCCTTAATTGGCGCGGCACATTTATCGCGGAAGGAGGAAACACAATGATAACCCTCACCGATTTTTTAATAGTAAGCGCTGCCCTGTTTTGCATAGGCTTATACATGATCGTATCAAAACGCAACGCCATACAAATATTAATAGGCATTGAGCTAATGCTGAACGCCGCCATTTTAAACCTGGTAGCCTTTGGCAAGTACGATAAGCTAAATAACAGCGGGCAGGTATTTGCCTTATTCGCCATTGTACTGGCCGCCGCAACAACAGCCGTTGCATTAGCCATTATACTAAACGTGTACAGGCGTTATAAAACAATTGACCCGGGAGAGATTAATAGGTTAAAGGATTGAGATTTTAATAAAAATGAAACATTGATAATATACCAGAACAAAATCTAAACTGCCGTCATTGCGAGGAACGAAGCAATCTCTGCACATGCTAATCAAACACCAGAAATTTGTTGGTGAGGAAAAGCCGCAGGACATACAAAGCTCGTTACCTATCTCATTAGAGATTGCTTCGTTCCTCGCAATGACGTTCTTTTAAACTATTGGATGGACATAATTAAAGCGTATAACAAATAATTTGCAAACATACCTGCCATACAACGATTCATTAACCCTGCTTTTAGCATTGGCGGCGGTGCTGTTGCCTTTACTGGCGTTTGTGGTTAATTGCTGCCTGCCGGGTAAGGGTAATAAAGCTGCGGGCTGGGTATCTACATTGGCAATTTTGGGAAGCTGTATTTTGTCGGTAATGGTTTTTGCCAAAATATGGAACAGCCACCAGGTTCATTCACAACAACTTTGGTTTACCATTGGTAACAGCAAAATATACGCGGGTATTTTATTGAATAACCTTTCGGCATTAATGCTGCTGCTGGTTTCGGTTATAGCGTTGCCGGTGCATATTTACTCAACCGCCTATATGCGGCACGATGAGCGGTATAAGCGTTATTTTACCTATCTCAGCTTTTTTAGTTTCAGTATGCTGGCGCTGGTGGTGGCCGATAACCTGTTGCTGTTTTATGTTTTTTGGGAACTGGTTGGGTTTTCGTCATACCTGTTAATAGGCTTTTGGTTTACCAAAGAAGCAGCGATACTGGCCAATAAAAAAGCCTTCATCATGAACCGCATTGGCGATGTTGGCCTGTTAATAGCTATCATGATCTTGTTCGCTCTATTCCGTTCGTTTGATATCGATCAGCTTTTTGGCACCGGCGGATTGGTGAGCCAATCGATGGTAAAATACGGTTTTTGGGTTACTGCCACACGGGTTGAACCTGTGCTATGGCAATACGTTGCCTGCGGCGGCATATTTTTGGCGGTTGCCGCAAAATCGGCACAGTTCCCGCTGCATACCTGGCTGCCCGATGCTATGGAAGGGCCAACATCAGTTTCTGCACTCATTCATGCCGCTACCATGGTGGCGGCCGGGGTGTTTTTACTGGGCCGCGTTTATCCGCTGTTTACAACAACCGAGTTAGATATATTGGCAGCCGTTGGTTGTTTCACGGCCTTTATGGCCGCCACCATCGCGCTTACTCAAAACGACCTGAAACGCATTTTGGCCTATTCAACCATATCACAGTTGGGGTATATGATCATGGCTATGGGCATTGGCGCTTATGCCTCGTCATTTTTTCACTTAATAACACACGCGTTTTTTAAGTGCCTGTTGTTTTTGGTGGCAGGCATTGTAATACACCAAATGCAGCATATTAAGGATGACAACAATTTAGACATCGACCCTCAAAATATTTTAAATATGGGCGGCTTGCGTAAAAAGCTACCGTTCACTTTTATTGCCGCTATTATTGGTAGCGTGGCCCTGGTAGGCTTGCCGTTTACTTCGGGCTATTTATCAAAAGATGGCATTTTGGTACAAGCTTTTGACTGGGCCGATGGTAAAAGCCTTTGGTTTAAACTCATACCCATAGGCGCTGTGCTTACCACCTGGCTGACCGCGTTTTATGTTGCACGGTTAATAGTGAAAGTGTTTTTTGGCAAACTTAAATTACAAAAAGCGCACCAGCATATCAATATCCATATCAGCGATGGGGGATGGCAGTACAAATTACCGCTGGCGTTACTCGCTATTGCCTCTTTGTTTCCATTATTTTCGTTAAACCCGGTTATATATGAACGGGCGTGGTTATTTACGGGTTTAGGTCCTTCCAATCTTTTAGAGCGGGTAAATATCTACCATACCATTATCCCGGTAGGGGTAAATATTTTAAGCCTGTTTGTGATCTATGCCGGATACGCCTTTTACCTGAAGCGTAAGGACAACCCGTTCCCGCAAAGCGGATTTTTATACCGCTTATCCTACAACCAATGGTATTTTGATGAGCTATACACCATAGCCATTGTAAAACCTGTAATGATGTTAAGCAAGGCCGTATCCTGGTTTGACCGCAAAGGTATTGACGGCTTTATCAACCTGTTGCCGCGCGTAACGCTGTTTACCGCTAAAATAGCTGCCTGGTTTGATTATTATATTATTGACGGTATAACCCGTTTGCTTGCCTATATTGTAGAAAGTATTGGCAATTTTGTACGCGGTTTTCAAAGTGGTAAAATTCAATATTACCTGTTTAGTATGCTGGTAATTATATTGGTATTGTTTATTTATTTAGGTTTGAAATTTTAGATATGAGATACGAGATTTTAGATAGGAGATTTAAAAATGGTTATTCATCGGCTTTAAAGCGCGATGAATATCTTACGCCTCACATCCCACATCTCACATCTCATGTCTCACATCTCATATCTCCCATCTCAAAACAAAGATGAATATTTTAACTATCCTCATATTTATACCCCTGCTCTTTGGGCTTGTCATCGCGGTGCTGCCTTCCAGCCTGCGCGGTAGCTTTAAATATATTACCTTTGCGGCTACGCTGGTTCAATTATGTATGAGCGTATGGATATACCTGCAATTTAAAGCTGGCCCTGCGTTTGGCGGTATTATGCACGAAGACCAGTTTCAGTTTGTGCAAAAACTGCCGTGGATAAACCTTAACCTGGGCAGCATGGGCAAAATGCAGGTTGATTATTTTGTGGGGATCGATGGTATTTCTATTACGCTATTAGTCATGACCTCGCTCATATTGGTGATAGCCGCCTTATCGTCATGGGAGATCAAGAGCAATTTGAAAGGTTTTTTTGTGCTGTTCCTGATACTGGATATGGCTGTTATTGGTGTGTTTTGTTCGCTTGATTTCTTCCTGTTTTACCTGTTTTATGAACTGATGCTGCTGCCTTTATACTTTTTAATAGGGATGTGGGGCGGCGCACGGCGGGAATATGCCGCTATAAAGTTTTTCTTATATACTTTGTTTGGGTCGGTATTTATGTTGCTGGTGATGATAGGTTTGTACCTGTCTGTAAAGGACCCTGCCACCGGCAACCATACCTTTAACATGATACAGATGATGAACCCGGCCAATTACGGGCACGACTCTATATTTTCAGTATTTAATCATCAACTGCTTTTTGGTATCCCTGCCCGTACGCTTGGGTTTGTGGTGCTGTTTATCGCGTTTGCTATCAAAGTACCGGTTTTCCCGCTGCATACCTGGCTGCCCGACGCGCACGTGGAAGCGCCAACCCCCGTATCTATCATTTTAGCCGGGATATTATTAAAAATTGGCGGTTACGGTATTATACGGGTATGTATCAGCATATTTCCTGATGTGGCGGCTAACGGGGCGTTCTGGCTGGGTTTGCTGGGTGTTATATCCATTTTGTACGGAGCGTTCAATGCGCTCGCACAGCGGGACCTGAAGCGGCTTATCGCCTATTCGTCGGTATCGCAAATGGGTTTTGTTTTATTGGGCATAGCCTCACAAACCGCCGAAGGTATAAGCGGCGCGGTAATGCAAATGGTGAGCCACGGGTTTTTAGCTACCATGCTGTTCTTTTTGGCCGGGGTGGTTTATAACCGGGTTCACGATCGGGATATTTACAACTTCAGGGGATTAGGCAGCATAATGCCGCGTTATACGGTATTTGTTATGATCGCCTTTTTCGCTTCGCTGGGCTTGCCGGGTTTCTCGGCGTTTATTGCCGAAGCATTTTCATTGGCCGGGGCATTTAAATCGCCGGGGGTTAACGGCCTGCTGCCTTATTGGATGGCGGCTTTGGGCGCGATAGGCATACTATTTAGCGCGGCCTATTTTTTATGGACCTTACAGCGTATGTTTTTTGGTTCCCTATCCATAAAAGGCGGCGAAGTTTGGAAAACAGCGTTAACCGACCTCAACTTCCGTGAAGTTATTACCTTGTTGCCTTTGGCAGGCATTGTATTGGTGTTAGGTTTAATGCCCTCGCTGGTATTTGACAAGATCAATGATTCGGTTTTATTATTGGTACAGTTTTTACAGAAATAATAATGCACGATCTGCTACCCTATATACCCGCCCAGTTAAACCATATTTTGGATAGCATGATCTATTTCATGCCTGAAATATGCCTGTGCATGGTGTTCCTGTTTGTTTTGCTGACGGATATTATCTTCGGTAAAAACTCAGAAAAACTATGCCGGGTGGTGGCTTACGCGGGTATGGTGTTGGTGATATTTAAAGATCTGCAGCAATTAGCCCTGGTGCTGAATAATACCGGTCATTCGTTATTCAGCGATATGCTGGTGCTTAACCATACGGCGCTGGTTTTTAAGTTTATTATTGATGTGCTGGCTTTTACCCTGCTGCTCTATTTCGCATGGGACGATAAGCTAAGGGCACACCCAAAACGCTTGTCTGATCTGTACACCATTACCATTGGCTCCATATTCGGCCTGCATT
>JABDBT010000028.1 GCA_013288465.1 Bacteroidota bacterium
TTTGTGGTAACCCGCGAAAAGCAAGTGCAAAACATTGTTGACACCGAATCGTACGGTATGGGCATAAGGGTTATTGCCAATGGCTCATGGGGGTTTGCCGCTACTGATAAGCTGGATAAAGACAGTATAGCCAAAGCTGCCGAAGCCGCGGTTGCTATTGCTAAGGAAAACTCACGCATCCAAACCGAGCCCGTGCAATTGGTGCCTCAAAAAGGTTACGGCGAGGTGAGCTGGAAAACGCCTATTGAAAAAAACGGCTTCGATGTGCCGATGAAAGACAAAACGGATTTGCTTTTAGCTGTTAATGACGCGGCCCTTAAAGGCGGCGCCAACTATATGAGTTCGGTACTTTTTTTGGTTAATGAACAAAAGTATTTTGCTTCAACGGATGGCTCCTACATCGACCAGGATATACACCGGATATGGCCTTCGTTCTCTGCTACCAAAATTGATTCAAAATCGGGCAAGTTTGAAACGCGCCAATCGTTAAGCGCTCCCCGTGGTTTGGGTTATGAATACCTAATTCCGCGCGATAGCGATAAAATTAAAGGTGGTGTTACCACCTTATACCGCGACAGGTATGATATGCTGGAAGATGCAATGGCAGCAGCCCCGCAGGCCGAAGAAAAGCTGAAAGCAAAATCAGTAGAGCCCGGCAAATACGACCTTGTGCTTGACCCCTCCCATTTATGGTTAACCATACATGAATCAGTGGGCCATCCATCTGAACTTGACCGTGTGTTGGGTTACGAAGCCAACTTTGCCGGCACCAGTTTCCTTACATTGGATAAGTGGAGATCGGGCAAGTTCAATTTCGGCAGCAAAAACGTAAATATCGTGGCCGATAAGGTGCAGCCCGGATCATTAGGCGCTGTTGGTTATGACGATGAGGGTGTGGGCGCTAAAAAATGGGATATCATTAAGGACGGCATCCTGGTAAATTACCAGGCCATTCGCGACCAGGCACATATCATTGGCTTAAAAGAATCACAGGGATGCTGTTATGCGGATAGCTGGAGCGATGTGCAATTTCAGCGTATGCCTAATATTTCACTCCAACCCGGTAAATCGCCATTGGCGCCGGCTGATATGATCAAAAATGTAGAAAAAGGAATTTATATCGTAGGCGACAGTTCGTTCTCTATTGATCAGCAGCGTTATAATTTCCAGTTCAGTGGGCAGTTATATTACGAGATCAAGGATGGCAAGATTGTTGGTATGCTGAATGACGTTGCCTATCAATCAAATACCCAGGAGTTTTGGAATTCCTGCGCGGCGGTTTGCGACAAGAATGACTATCGCCTCGGCGGTTCTTTTTTTGACGGTAAGGGCCAGCCCGAACAAGTGAGTGCCGTATCGCATGGTTCATCTACGGCGCATTTTAAGGGAGTTAACGTAATTAATACAGCAAGAAAAATCTAAAAAAATATTTTATGGCTATAATGAGCGAAGATGATTGCCGTGCTTTATTAAAGAAAGTGCTCAGCTATTCAAAAGCCGATGAATGCGAAGTTAGCATAAACATGTCGGACGCCGGGAACATACGATATGCACGAAACGCCGTTTCAACCAGCGGATCTATATATCAAACCAGTTTAGCCGTTTCATCGGCCTTTGGTAAAAAATTGGGTATTGTTACCACTAATGAATATGACGATGCTTCGCTGGCCAAAGCGGTAAAACGATCAGAAGAACTGGCGCGCCTGGCACCTGAAAATGCCGAATACGTTCCTTTTTTGGGGCCGCAAACCTATGCGCCACGCTCTAAAACCTATGTGCCCGAAACTGCCGCGATAACACCCAAACAGCGCACCGACATGGTAGAGCAAAGCTTGCGGATAGCTAAAGAAAATAGTTTAACAGCAGCCGGTTATTTGCAAAACAGCGCGGGTGTTTCGGCCATAATGAACTCACATGGGTTGTTTGCTTACAATACATCAACTGACATTAGTTTTTCGGTTACCATGCGTACAGCAGATAGCCAGGGATCGGGCTATTCAACCAAAGATTATAATGATATCAGTAAAATGGACACGCTTGCATTCACTAAAATAGCCGCTCAAAAGGCTACACGATCAAGTGGTGCAAAAGCAATTGAGCCCGGAAAATACACCGTTATTTTAGAGCCTGCCGCAGGGATCGTATTATTGGAACAATTATACGGCGGGCTTGATGCACGCAGTGCCGACGAGGGCCGCAGCTTTTTGAGCAAACCGGGCGGTAAAACCAAACTTGGCGAAAAGCTGGTTGACGAACGGATAAACATTTACTCGGACCCATCAAACCCCGAACTGCCTACAAGTAGCTGGAATGGCGATGGCCGTCCGCAGGAAAAGACCAGCTGGATAGAAAAAGGCGTAGTTAAAAACTTAATGTATTCGCGCTATTGGGCGCAAAAACAAGGCGTAAAAGCCGTGCCTTTTCCTGACGGGGTAATAATGGAAGGCGGAACAGCATCATTGGAAGACCTGATAAAAAGCACTGAAAAAGGTATATTGGTTACTCGTTTATGGTATATCAGGCCGGTTGACCCTCAATCGTTACTATTTACCGGTTTAACCCGCGATGGTACTTTTTATATTGAAAACGGCCAGATCAAATTCCCGATAAAAAATATGCGTTTTAATGAAAGCCCGGTCATCATGCTTAATAACCTGGATACTTTGGGCAGAACAGAACGCGCGGTTAGTGGCGAGTCTTTCCAAAGCGCCATGATACCGGCCATGAAAATAAGGGAATTTACGTTTACCTCATTGTCAGACGCGGTGTAATGCATGATAGACCTATTAAAATAGTTTGATAATTTGACGACTTTCACCCTCTTTGCGCGGAGCGAAGAGAGGGTGGTCGAGCGACTTAGCGATGACCGGGTGAGTCCTCGCCGAGCGATATTACCGCCAATGCATTTCGGTGACTACTCACCTCACTACGCTACTTTGCCCGTCCCTTTATTTCACTTTTTGTCTTGTTTTCTATTTTCCAATAGCTAAACAGGTTAAAATTCAGCTTAAACACGTCAAAATTCGACTATTGATCGGCCAAAAAAGCTTTTAACTTTGTTTACCAATTTATAAAACATCCTATATCAACCCAAAACATGAAGAACTTAATAGTAACCCTAACATTATTTGCAGTTAGCCTGTTAACCGCACAGGCTCAACAGTCAACCACCCAATGGATAGATTCGATGGATCTGAGCCAGGTAGAACAGGGCTGGGGCGTTGCAACGCCGCGAAAATCAGTAAATGGCAACCTCATTACGTTATCAGGCACGGTGTATCAGCAGGGTGTGGGCACCCACTCGACAAGTAATATTGTTATCAACCTTCATGGGGCAGCCAC
Organism: Bacteroidota bacterium; assembly: GCA_013288465.1. Next base: position 3,343 of record JABDBT010000028.1, read on the forward strand.
TCATTTTTCGGCTACTGTTGGTGTTGACGATGAAGCTACTAAAACCGGGTCGGTTGTATTTGTAGTTATTGCTGATGGTAAAGAAATTGCCAAAACGCCCGTTTTAAGAAAAGGCGATGCCCCACAGGTATTATCAATAGACATTACCGGTGCAAAAAAATTAATATTACAGGTTGGCGATGCAGGCGATGGCAACGATAATGACCATGCAGATTGGGCCAACGCGCAACTAACCCTGTTACCCAATGCCAAAATAAAACCGGCAACTGTTGTAATTGCTACTGCCGCGCCAAGGTACGCAGCCCAGCTCGTAACTGACCTACCTCAAATTCATGGTGCACGTATAATCGGCGCCACACCGGGCCACCCGTTCCTTTTCAGGATACCTGCTACCGGGAAAGGGCCGTTTACCTTCGGTGCTAAGAATCTGCCAAAGGGATTAAGTTTAAATACCAAAACAGGTGTTATTTCGGGTTCGCTTGAATCTGCCGGAAAAACGGAAGTAATGCTTTCTGTGCGTGGCGCAAAGGGATCAACCAAACGCAATTTCACCATTGTAGGCGGCGAACATCAATTAGCCTTAACCCCACCCATGGGATGGAACTCATGGAATGTTTGGGCCAACGCGGTTGACCAGGATAAAGTAAAAGCAGCGGCAGATGAATTAGTGACCACCGGCCTGGCCGCGCATGGTTATATGTATGTTAACATTGATGATACATGGGAAGCCGGGCGCGATGCGAACGGGAATATTTTAACCAACAAAAAATTTCCGGACATGCCCGCCTTGTCACAATACATCCATGAGAAAGGGTTGCGGTTTGGCATATATTCTTCGCCCGGCCCAACAACCTGCGCGGGGTTCACTGCCAGTTACCAGCACGAAGACCAAGATGCGGCAAGTTATGCCGCCTGGGGCGTTGATTATTTGAAATATGACTGGTGCAGCTATGGCGATATTGCTAAAGACGACAGATCAATTGCCGCTTATATGAAACCTTACCAGGTTATGGGCGCAGCATTGAGCAAGGTTAACCGCGATATTGTTTACTCGCTATGCCAATACGGTATGGGCGATGTTTGGAAATGGGGTGCCGACCCATCAATAGGAGGCAACTGCTGGCGTACTACTGATGATATTACCGATAAGTGGAGTAGCTTAAAATCAATAATTGAAAGCCAGGCCGGGCATGAAAAGTATGCCGCGCCGGGGCACTGGAACGATCCCGATATGCTGATGGTAGGCATTGTAGGTTTTGGAAAAACGCATCCCACCCGATTAAAACCAAACGAGCAGATACTGCACATTTCTATGTGGAGCCTTTTATCGGCCCCGTTATTAATTGGTTGCGATATGACCCGGCTTGACAAATTTACACTGGACATATTGTCAAATGACGAGGCCATTGATATTAACCAGGACCCTTTGGGAAAAGCGGCCAGTCGTGTAGTAAATGACGAGACAAAAGAAGTTTGGGCGAGGCCGCTATTTGATGGCACACACGCTGTAGGCCTGGTTAACATGGGCGATGAACCTCAAAAAATTACCGTTAAATGGGCTGACCTGGGTGTTAGCAGCCTGCAAACCGTTCGTGATTTATGGTTGCACAAAAACCTGGGCCTAAAAAAAGGTAGTTATACCGTTGAAGTGCCGGCCCATGGCTGCGTAATGCTAAAAGTTAGTACACCTAAATCATAAAAAGTATTTATTGGGATTGCATTATTTAGCTGTAAGCTTATTTACAGCTAAATAATTATATTTGAGATCTTAAAGATACTCAACCATGAAAAAGCTATTTTTTGTTGCTGCTATGATACTGTTGTGCATTGCCGTAAAAGCCCAGGATAAACCCATAAAGTTAACTGATACCGCAAAACTATATAACCCGTATGCCGATGCTAAAGCCGACATTGCCAGCGCGGTAAAGCAGGCGGCAAAAGAACATAAAAATGTATTAGTGCAAATGGGCGGCAACTGGTGCATCTGGTGTATCAGGTTTAATGACCTGGTTACCAAAACCCCAGAGCTTAATAGCTATGTGCGCAGCAATTATGTAGTAGTGCATGTAAATTACAGCAAGGAAAACCTGAACGAAAAGGTATTTGCCGACCTCGGCTATCCGCAGCGTTTTGGTTTCCCTGTATTTATTATATTGGATGCAAAAGGCAATAACCTGCACACCCAGGATTCATCATATCTTGAAGAAGGCCCGGGCCACAGCACTAAAAAGGTAATGGAGTTTTTCAAACAATGGTCGCCTGCTGCTATTGACCCTAAAACTTACGAGAAAGCGAAAATATAGGCTACGGGCTAAGCGAGTTATTTAAGCGATTACAAACCGCCAAACCACTTGTTTTTAACGTTGATTACCGATAATATACGAAACGTCATTGTGCGGCCACTATGCGATCTCTACACACGCTAATCAAAACCGGCGGCTAATTCGGCAAGAAAGAAAAGCATTTATCGCACTAACAAAGTTTGCTACCTATCGTGTAGAGATTGCCACGCTATCGCTCGCAATGACGCCTTTTTTATTGTTTTGGATAGCTAACCTATCGCACTATCTGCCACGGGCAACCATGTATCAACAAACATGCCTTTTGTTTCCAGTTCGCTGGCTTGTTTGTTGATATTAAAATAACGGTTATCGCGTGGGTCATGCGCCATGCCTGCAATAAATGCCCAGTTGCCCCAGTTGCTTGCGGGCGAGTAGTCTATCAGTTTTTCTTCGAAATAGGCTGCACCTTTAACCCAATTCACCTCCAGGTTGCGCACCAGGTAGCCAGCAACCATTTGCCTGCTGTAATTATTGATGTACCCTGTAGCATTTAACTCATGCATGCTGGCATCAATAAACGGCACACCTGTATTCCCGGTTTTCCATGCTTCAAAAAGTTCATCTTCTTTTGCATCGGCCAGCGGAGTTTCATCAATAAAATTTGCGGGCTTATATAGTTTTTGTCCATGCTTTTTAAACATGAACCTGAAATAATCGCGCCATAATAATTCAAGTATCAAATGGTCCGTATGATGCGGATGGCTTTTAACCTCCCAGTAAACTTGCCTTAACGAAATACAACCTAAGGCCAACCAGGGCGATAATTTAGATGAGTTATCTGCCGGGGCAGCATTACGGACAACTTTGACATTAACCGGGTTGTTATTTAAGAAACACTCCTTCAACCGGTTCAACCCTGCAGTTTCGCCGCCGGTAAATTTATTGGCCGACCGCAGGTCATCAACCGGCCCGGTTAAACCTAATTGTTGCAGAGTGGGCAGCTCGCCTGCATCGGTTATTGCCGGGATATGAATGGCATCCGGTGTTGCCGCGCATGGCCGCACATCGCTGTCGCGCTCCACTTTCTTTTTGAAGGTTGAAAAACTATCAGGAATATCTTTTATCGGGAATGGCAGGTCCTCTTTATGGTATAAGGTATGGCCAATAAAATGCTTTAAATTGAGTTTTATTTTCCAGAGGGCAGTTTCAACCTGTTCAGATATCGTTGTTTCCTCATCAGCTACTTCGCGGTGGTGATAAACCTCGTTAACCTGGTATTCCTCTGCAAGTTGCGGTAGTATTTCGGCCGGGTTGCCAATACGTATAATAAGCTCGGCGCCCATTTCCCGTAAATTTTTACGCAAATCAGCTACCGACTCTAACAGGAACCGCGCCCTGAAATTTCCGGTTTTTGGGCTGCCAGATGTAGTAGTTTTAAAGTAATAAGGGTCAAAACAATAAACCGGAAGTATTTTATCTGCCTTGCGTGTGGCTTCTAACAGTATCTCGTTATCATGTATCCGCAAATCATTTCTAAACCAAACCAGTATCGTTCTTTCACTCATAGTTACACAGAAGATGGGAAAATTAGCAACTACAAATTTGCAATTTATTTACTTGTTCTTCACATTTACTGCAAAGTTTTGACATTTTGGTAGCAGTTTTTGTTGTAGTTGGCTGTTTGTAGTGAGCGGTTCGCCGAATTTCCGGGAATCAAGAGCGATCGCTTTTAGCAAATGACCCGTCCTGTAATAAGCAACGTCATTTCACCTTCAGAATCCCGCGGGGTTTTATAGCTTGTAATGAGGCTTTTTATCTTTTCACAGGTCCCTAAAAAAATAAACTTGCAATTATCGCGGCAGCTATATAGCTAAGGCATGATGCGAGGAGTTTACCCACCATAAACTTTCTATCATAATTTATATAGATAGCGTTGGTTACCTCAATGGTGAAACTAAAACAGGCGAAACATATTAGCGCCAGTTTACATTGCGATAATATATTGCCGGGAATAACGTACCGGCTTACCATTTTTAAATAGAATAGCGTAAACAGCGCCCCGAACAGGAACGACACCAGCGTACTGTACATATAACTTGAACCACTTTCGGGCCGCCAGGTTTGCGGCGTAAGCGCCTGCGATTTATGGAACACAAAGCCAATAATAAACCACATAATAATACTGTCTGCAAAACCTATGCAAATAGCCGATAAGATAAAATGCATTGTTGTCATGATGTTTAAGTTTATATAAATGTAAAACTTTATTTATATAAGTTGCTCATTAACAACATGAAATTATTACTGCAAAGCGCGTTGTCAGTCTGAGTTCCGTCGAAGACTATGCGGGCAAAGGCCTTACGCACATGGTTCGACGGCCTCACCATGACACCCAACGCGCTATATTGCTTACTTCATCACCACCCGCCGCAACGCCATGATATAACCCACGTGCAGACCCTCATGAAAAGGCAGGAATTTAAGCGCATCGTCAATGTTATTAATTTCAACGCCGTAACGGGTTACCCATGGGGTGTAGTTATCGAAGAGGTTATTTTGCAGGTCGGCTTCTAACTGGTCAAGGGTAGAGGATAGTAATGATTTGATATTTTCCAGCTCTGCCGCATCAATAAATTTTTCGGGCTTGCTACCGGGTTTATACGCCAGGAAGAAACTATCGTCAATAACCTTTGGTAAGCCTGCCCGGTTATAACATATACTTTGCTGCGCTGCAACTATATGGCCCAGATTCCATGCTATATTATTGTTGAACCCGGCGGGCACTTCGTTCAGCTGCTCAATACTAAGTTCGTTTATAAGATCAAATAGGTGAACGCGTGGTTTTTTTAATATTTCGATTGATTTGGTCATGGTTTATAAATTTATGGGCTAAGGTAATAAGTTGTTATGTTAAAACCAGATTAGAACTACTACGCACCGCAGATAATGCTGCAATTATTTAGTTACATTTGCCCTATTAGCTTAACCTCACTTAATGCCATCAACGTCACTAAAGCCCCTTCAGTCTGACAAACCTATATGGTATTTCCTGCTATTTTGGACGGTACTGAACGCCTTACAAGCTTATAAGTTAGAGATCCATGCCGATGAGGCTTATTATTGGATGTATTCTCGGTTTTTAGATTGGGGGTATTTTGACCATCCGCCAATGGTGGCCATATTTATCCGCATTGGCGATAGCTTGATGCATAATGAATTGGGACTGCGCTTAATGACCATTTTAAGCAGCACGGCATCCATATATCTACTATGGCTCATCCTTAAAAAATACGCGGTTGATGCCTTGGCTTTTATGCTGGTGGTATCGGGTATTTTCATTTTTCATATATACGGCTTCATTACCACGCCCGATCCGCCACTGTTCTTTTTTTCCGTTTTATTTTATTTTCTGTACCAAAAATATATTGAAAATGATACCTGGTTATTAACCCTCGCACTGGGTATAGTTACTGCCTGTATGCTTTACAGTAAATATCATGCCCTCTTATTGATATTGTTTACAGTAATATCAAATATAAAATTGCTAAAACGTATGTCGTTTTGGGGTATCGTTGTTTTAGCTATCGCTTTGTATATCCCGCATATTTACTGGCAGATTAACCATAACTACCCTTCTATCAATTATCATTTGTATGATCGTTCGGCAGCTAAGTACGACCTGTCAAACAGTTATTTATATGTACCGGGGCAACTGCTTATGGCCGGGCCTTTAATTGGCTGGTTTTTATATTATAAAGCGTTTACCATCCGTGTTAAAGATACTTTTATAAGGTGTTTGCTGGTGAATTGTATCTGCACCTTTATATTCTTTTTTATATCCACCTTTAGGGGCGAAGCACAACCGCACTGGACACTCATCACTTTTGCGCCCTTAGCCATGTTGGTATTGATACGCTTTAAACAGTTTGAAGCCCCGCCAAAATGGTTTTACCGCTTAGCTTATATTAATACCGGCCTAATCCTTTTTTTGCGGATAAGTATCATGTTTAACCTGCCGCCTATAGCGCTCATCGGGCAAATAAAAAGCTTTTATGGGTTTAAAGAGTGGGCGCAGCAGGTGCATAAAAAAGCAGGTGATTCGTACGTTATTATGGCCGATGGGTTTCAAAATCCGTCGAAGTATAATTACTATACCAATAGTGCGAAAGGCTTTTCTTATGATTCGCGGTATTACCGCCGCACGCAATATGATATATGGCCAATTGAGGAGCAATTTCAGCATCAACGGGTTTATTATTTGCAGGATAACCACAGTTCGGCTACCGTTGATACGATAAAGACAAAACACGATAAATGGTATGGCGAGTGGGTTAATGATACCCGTACCTATCAACAGATAAGTATAGAAACAGATAATTATAAAGTAAAATTAGCGCCCGGCGGGCATAAAGCTATTGTTTTGCAAATAACAAATCCATATCCTTACCCCGTAAACTTTAGCAACCAGGGCAATACCCATGAGGTAGTGATGGGCGCTTGTTTTTTTAAGGGCGATATGATGGTGTTGGGGCAAAAGGCTGATAGTACGTTTAATCATATTTTGCTGCCGCCGCACGAGAGTTCGCTTTATACGTTTACATTAACAGCGCCTGTTGAAAAAAGTACTTATGATGTGCTATTTTCTATTCGTACTACGCCTTTTGAAGGAAGCAAAAACAGCAGGGTCATACATCTAACAGTTGAATAAAACAGTTTAAACATGTTTAAAAAGATCTACCTATTTATTTTCATTTCTGCAATTACCACTACGGTTGCGCTTGCCCAGCAAAGTGTTGACGTTAACTTTAATGGCCTGGGTTACCTGGACAACCGCGAGTATAAAGCTTTTATACCACGCTCGCGCACCTACTCGGGTACCCGTACCGCGCTTGATTTTGGTTTGAACCTGGATAGTTTAAACCATTTTGTTGTGGGCGCCAATATGCTGCATGAATTTGGCGCTATACCATTTTATGTTGATGTAGCGCCGGTTGCCTATTATCATTTTCAAAGCCCCACATGGTTATTTAACGCGGGTGAGTTTCCGCGCGAAGGATTGACAACAGATTTCCCGCGGGCATTATTAAACGATACTTTAATGTATTACAGGCCAAACATACAGGGTTTATTGGCCCGCTATAAAAGTAATGACGGCACCTTTACCGAAACCGGCTTTATAGATTGGTTAAGCCGGCAAACGGATGTGGAGCGTGAGCAGTTTATGTTTGGCGCATCGGGTAAATGGCGCCCGGACGCCTATGGCCCATTTTACCTGTCACACTATTTTTTCCTGATGCACGATGCCGGCGCGGCTATATTATTGCCTAACGATCATATTGGAGATAACGGCGGTTTTGAAATAAGAGCCGGGCTCGATTTTACCCATAAACAAACAACGTTCGATTCATTGTCATTTGAAGCCGGTACACTGGTAGCATTAGAAAGGGACCGGGGCCTAACGGGCTGGCATACGCCTGCTGGTATTGTGGCAAGTGTTTACGCCAGCTATCACCGGTTTGCGTTTTTTGATGAGTTTTATCGCGGTCAGGGTGCCCGTATTACCTACGGCGATTCCTATTACGAAAAATCTATATACAACCGCCTGGATGTTATTTATACGCCGTTTTTATATAAGCATATTAAAGGGCAGTTTGTGGCCAGCTTCCATTTCTCGCCGGGCCACTTTAATGATAACCAGGAAGCTTTCAGGATAAGTTACGATCTGGGGCGAAAGGTTATAGCCAGGTTTAAATAATTATTGATTTATTGAGTTAGTGAATTATTGATTAATAGCAGGATGGATAATCTTTCAAACGCTGATATAATTTGCCGCCTACCTAAAATTCAATAATTCACTAACTCAATAATTCAACATTATTCCACCAACACGCCTATATAATAGTTAAAGGTATCCACCTCTAAATTGTCTTTGTTAATACCGTCAACATTAACCGGGGTAAAACGGGCTGTGGGGGTTATAAATTTATATTCGCCGCCCTTAACGCGTATTTTAACCGGCATATTAAAGCCACGTACGGCTGATGTCCAACGGCAGCTCAACTTTCCTCTAACTTCCATAAATTCCAGTATTGGCAGGTCTTTGCTGCGCAGATACTGGTCAAAAAACGGCGCGAAATTTATACCCGCCTGGTCCAAAATATAGTGGGTTATATCATCATAAGTAACGGTTTTATGATAAAAGGTCTTATTTAGCCCGCGCAATATGCCGCGCCATTTTTCATCGTCATTAATAATGGTCCTTATCATATTTAAAAACACGCCGCCTTTATTATACATATCGCCCGAGCCTTCTTTGTTCACATTGTAAACGCCTACAATCGGGCTGTCGTTACTGATGCCTGCACGGCTTCCGTGCGCGTATTCCTGCCCGGCCTGTTTGCCAAACTGGCTCTCTACAAATAACGATTCGGCATAATAGGCAAAGCTTTCGTGCACCCACATATCGGCCAAATCTTTTGAAGTAATATTATTGCCAAACCATTCGTGCGCGCTTTCATGCACTATAATATAATCCCATTTAAGCCCCCAGCCAGTTCCTGAAAGGTCGCGGCCCAGGTAGCCGTTGCCATAATGGTTGCCATAAGCTATGGCGCTTTGGTGCTCCATGCCCAGGTGCGGTGCTTCTACCAATTTATAACCATCCTCATAAAAAGGATAGGGGCCAAACCAATGTTCAAATGACTTCAACATTCGCCCTACATTAGCGCCAAATTGCCTTTTGGCTTTATCCAGGTTATAGCTCAGCACCCAATAATCTAAGGTTAGTTTGCCTTTTTCGCCATCGTAGGCATCGCCAAAATGTACGAGGTCGCCAATGGTGGCTTCCACATCATAATTGTTGATAGGGTTTTTCACAGCCCAATCAAACCGGGTATAGCCATCCTTCAGTTCGGTTACCTTGCGCAGGCGGCCGTTTGATACATCTTTTAAGCCCTTTGGCACGCTGATACTGATCATCATACTATCCACTTCCTCATATTGATGATCCTTATTAGGCCACCATATACTGGCGCCTACGCCCTGGCAGGCGGTCGCCACAAATGGTTTACCTAACGAGTCGGTAGCCCAAACCACACCGCCATCCCATGGCGCGCGCTTAGCAACAGTTGGGTTGCCCGAGTAATATACCGTAAACTCATCTTTACTGCCTTTGATAATAGTTTTTGGGAAAGTAACAAATACCGCGTTGATCTCCCGTGTATAAGGTAATTCTTTCCCTTTATAAACTACCTTTTCAACCTTTAGGTTGGCAAACAGGTCGAACTGTAGTTTGTCAAAATCCTGCGCGGCGGTAAATTTAAAAAGGTTGCTGCCGCTGATAAATTTATTGTCAATATCAAACTTAACATCAAGGTGATAATAGTTAATATCATAACAGGTGCGCAGCGGTGTTAAATAGCCGCGAAGCGAATCGGCGCGGGTAAAGGTGGTTTTGGCCACCATAAGCTGGGCTTGCGCGCTGAACGATGCGATTGCCAAAACGACTGGTAATAAATGGCGTAATTTCATTTTTATGAGATGATCTGTTTTTTTAACAATAATAGTAAAACGTATTGTAAGTGATCAGTATTCGAAAGCTTTACAATTCCAAGCCGTGGCTGTTTGAAATGACAGGGGGAGGTTAGTTCGCTAACCCCCTCCCTGCAAATCTTCCTTGTCCCGGTTTTTAAATTTCTTTTCAATCTAATCAGTGTAATCAAAAATTAATCGGTGTAATCCCCCAATTTATTGTAGTACCGATACCTTCACACTTGATTGCGCTGCATCATCATGATATATCCTGATCGTTGCTTTCTGGAAATCCGAATCTTTGGCTTTGTTAATATCCACAAACTTTTGCGGGTTACGATCGCCAAGCGGGAACCAGGTGTTTTGTATCTGTATCATCATGCGGTGGCCCTTCCTGAAGGTATGGCCAATATCGGGCATGGTGTATTTAACTTCGGTTACTTTCCCCGGTACAAACGCTTCGGGTTTGGAGTACGAGTTACGGAAACGCCCTCTGAATATATCGCCGCGTACCAGCATCTGGTAGCCTGCCATGATGGGGTTTTTTGTGTATGGCGTTGGATTTGTGCTAACGGCATCATCCGGGAAAACATCGATCAGTTTTACCACATAATCGGCATCAGTACCTGTAGTTGATGTAAAGATATCGGCTATAACCGGCCCGGTTAAAGTAATATCTTCGGTTAAAACGTCTGTTTGATAAGTTTTAACATCCGGCCTGCGCGACGCGAAACGCTGGTCGTCAAGCATGTATTCCCTTGTGCGTTGTTGCTGTACGCCATCCTGGTAAGGTACCGGGTTGGCCGGGTCGCTCACATACTCGTCAAAACTGCTGTTTTTAGTTTTATCTGCCTGAAATGATAGTTTGCCGTTAGCTTGCAGGTATAATTTTTTCTCGACTGTGTTTTTTGGCGGCCACTCGTTAAAAGTATGCCACTGGTTACTGCCGCTGATGAATATACTTGCTTTGGGAAGGTCCATTGTTCCTTTATCCTTCAGGTAATAGTTGAAGAACGGTAACTGGATGTTTTTTTGAAAATATAAGCTGGTTGCCGAGCCAAAATCCTGGTCGCCAAAATATTGGCCCTCGCCGCGCTCCCAGCCGCCGTGAAACCACGGGCCCAAAACCAGCCTATTTTTGGTGTCATTTGGATTTTGCCTTTCAATGGCTTTATAAACATTTTGCGCGCCATAGGCATCTTCGGCATCAAAAAATCCGCCTACGGTTAATACCGCAGGTTTAATATTCACTAAATGCGGAAGGATATTCATGCCCTGCCAAAATGAATCATAGTTAGGGTGGTTCATCATATCGTCCCAAAACTTAACCGAATCGCCCAGGTATTTCTTTTTGAAATTTGGCAAAGCGCCCATTTCCAGGTAAAATTTATAGTTATCCTTATAACCATGTCGGATACCGTTGACATAAAAAGTAACCGGTTTTGGCCGTGGCACACCAAAGCCTGTTAAAAAGGCAAAGGCATCCATTTCAAAGAATACACCATTGTGGTGAAAATCATCGCCTTTAAACCATTCGGTAACAGGCGCCTGCGGCGATACGGCCCTTAAAGCCGGGTGCGCATTTGGTAACGAGGCCGTAGAGTAGAAACCCGGGTATGAAATACCCTCAATACCTACACGGCCATTGTTATTGGGCAGGTTTTTTACCAGCCAGTCAATAGTATCATAAGTATCGGTGCTTTCGTCAATCGGTGGTACTCCTGGCGATTTACCCACGGCATTTGGTTGTGGGGCTAAACTTGCGGCCTTGTCAAGCGAACGGCTAACCGCCTTTGGTTTATTATCTATCTGTGGGCGCACGTTTACAAATTCGCCTTCGCTCATATAGCGGCCGCGCACATCCTCGTAAACAAAAATAAAGCCTTCGCGGGTAAGCACAGTATCCTGGCCCAATGAACCTTTATAGTCAGCCTCGCCATAAGGCCCTACGGCATAAGGCGTGCGGGTCATGATGATAGGGTACTTTTGGCTTTGGTCTTTTGGCGAATAAATAGTGCAGAATAGTTTTACACCATCGCGCATCGGGATATACGCCTGCGTTTTGGTATAATGTTCTTTAACGTAAATAGCTTCAGCATTTGGCGGCCTTTGGCCACCTGCCCCGGCAGCTCCGCGGCGCTGGGCATAAGTACCTGCCACACATACCGACAGGCATAATACAAGTAAAATTTTTTTCATGTTGTTAGGATCAGTTATTAAAAGCTAATGTAAGTATTGTGTTTGAAATAAAAGAGATTAGTTATTAGAGATTAGTTAATTAGTGATTAGGGCCTTGCAGGTGGAAAGTATTGTTAAAATAGATATACCTTAGGATCATAGCCCAATTAACTAATCTTTAATCTCAATGTCAACTAATCTCTAATTAACTAATCACTAATCTCTATTTTACTTAACTTTGCCAACCAAAATTACACTGCTATGCAATATGATGTTATCGTTATCGGTTCGGGTCCTGGTGGTTATGTAGCCGCAATACGTTGCGCCCAGCTGGGTTTAAAAACCGCCTGTATTGAAAAATACGCTACCTACGGGGGCACTTGCCTCAATGTAGGCTGTATCCCTTCGAAGGCGTTACTGGATTCGTCCGAGCATTATTACAACGCTTCACATGCCTTTAAAACGCATGGCATCAACCTGGATAATTTATCGGTTGATATAGCCCAAATGATGAAGCGCAAAACTGAAGTGGTGCAAAAAAACACCTCGGGCATCACATTCCTGTTTAAAAAGAATAAGATAGACGGCTACCAGGGCATGGGGTCATTTAAAGATAAAAACACCATTATCATAACCAAACCAGATGGTACTACGCAGGAGATCACCGGTAAAAATATCATCATTGCTACCGGCTCAAAACCCTCAAGCCTGCCATTTATTAAGATAGATAAAAAACGTATCATTACTTCAACCGAGGCTTTAACCCTTCCCGAAATACCTAAACACCTCATCCTGATTGGCGGCGGCGTTATTGGTTTGGAACTGGGTTCGGTTTATGCCCGTTTAGGCGCCAAAGTTTCGGTAATTGAATATATGGATGGCATTATCCCAACCATGGACAAAAGCCTGGGCAAGGAGCTGCAAAAAGTATTGCAGAAACAGGGTATGGAGTTTTACCTGGGCCATAAAGTTACCGGCGCTGCCGTAAAAGGCAAAGAAGTTACCGTAACGTTTGATAACCCTAAAGGCGAAAAACAGGAATTGAAAGGCGATTATTGCCTTGTGGCGGTTGGGCGCATAGCCTATACCGATAGCTTAGGTTTGGATAAAATAGGCTTGGCTGTTGAAGAACGCGGCCGTAAAATTACGGTTGATGCGTACATGGAAACCAGCGTTAAAGGTGTTTACGCCATTGGCGATGTAATACGCGGCGCTATGCTGGCCCATAAAGCTGAAGATGAAGGTACTTATGTAGCTGAAACCATAGTAGGTCAAAAACCACATATTGATTATAACCTGATACCCGGCGTAGTATATACCTGGCCCGAAGTTGCGGCTGTTGGACAAACCGAAGAGCAGTTAAAAGAAAAAGGCGTAAAATATAAAACAGGTTCGTTCCCGTTCCGCGCAAGCGGCAGGGCAGTTGCCAGCGGCGATATGGACGGGTTTGTAAAAGTATTGGCCGATGCCGCTACTGATGAAATTTTAGGCGTACATATTATAGGCCCACGCGCCGCGGATATGATAGCCGAAGCCGTGGTAGCTATGGAGTACCGTGCATCTGCCGAAGATATTTCGCGCATTAGCCACGCCCACCCAACCTATACCGAAGCCATGCGCGAAGCTTGCTTAGCCGCTACGGATAACAGGCCGATTCATATTTGATTTCGGAATTCGGGTTTTTGATCTCGGATTTGGAATATTTGACAGCCTTACAAAGTTTTTAAAACTTCGTAAGGCTTTTTTGTTCACTAAATCTTCCCTAATATCTCCGCGAGTTTATTATCCAGGTCTTCGCCGCGCAGGTCGCGGGCAATGATCTTTCCATTGGGGTCCAATAAAAAGTTTGACGGTATTTGCCCTATAAAATATAATACGGCAGCTTTGTTGCTCCAATAGTTAAGGTCTGAAACCTGGGTCCAAACCAAGCCATCGTTTTTTATCGCTTTCAGCCAGTCGGCTTTACCATCGGGCCGGTCTAACGAAACGCCTAATACTGTAAAGTTTTTGTCTTTATATTTATTGTAGGTTTTAACCAGGTTTGGGTTTTCCTGCCTGCAAGGGCCGCACCACGATGCCCAAAAATCTATCAGTACATATTTACCCCTCAATGACGAAAGCTTAACCGGGTTGCCATTTACATCGTTCTGTATAAAATCTGGCGCTATGGCCCCTATACCGGTAACTAATGCCTGATCAATAGAATGTTTAAGCGACCTGCCGGGTTCCGAATCTTTTAAAGCAGGCGATAAACCATTAAAAAGCTTTTCTAATTCGGCTGGGTTATTTGAATGCGGGCCCATTTCATTTAAAATGGTCATGCATACGTAGCTATCCGGGTGCGTGGTAACAAAGTTTTTGAGGATGCTTATTTGCTGCTGCTGTATAACCCTGGCCCGGGCGTTCAGTGAATTTCTAAAAGCCGGGTCGCTTTGTTTTTCGGGCGATGCCGCATTAGCATCGGCCATTAGTTGTTGGGTAGGTACCGCCAATGGCTTTAGCTGTGTTTGCAATTCCGCATTATCATCATTCAGTTTTGAGCCGTCTATCCTCGCGGTAAATGCCGAGTCGGTACCGAATACAGAATATATACCTTTTTCAAGATAAAAGTTTAACACATCGGGTGTTTTGCCAATGTGCGCAATGCCAACACCCTGATGATCAATTACCAGGTAAGCGTTTTCGGGATATAGTACAGTTCCGTCAAATTTAAAGATGCCGTTAACAATTTCCGAAGAATCAACAACCTTATTGGCACCAAGCTGGTAAAGCAAATAGGCCTTTGCCGTATTATTCAGGTTTTTAAAATGCCCTGTTATTGTAAACGGATCAGGGACGGTTTGAGCGAAAAGTATGGTGGGCAGTAATGTTGCTGCCAGGAAAAATAATTTCTTCATTAAATATTTACGATGGTAATCGTTTATAACGTGTAATAACTGATCTAATTGTATTAGGCGTATTTATGGGGCAAACCTATTAAAATAATTTGACTGTTTTAGCCCGTTTTGGTATAGTGATGGTCCGGTCCGAACGACTCCTTTGGAGGTTAGTGCTCCCACAATGGCATTTATCCCAGTGCGTCTCGGCGAGTACTCACCCCGCCGACGCTTCGCTGGGCGACCCTCTCTTCGCTGCGCGCAAAGAGGGTTGGACTGGAAATGTCTTTATGTTAATTTTTGATAAGTGCGCCACCAAAGGTCGGGCAACTCGCCCGAAACTGCTGTTTTATAATCCTCATAACGGCAAGGCACTAAATGAAAGCGCTCATTGCGCGAACCGCCGGTAGGATATGGCACTTGCATCCACCATCGGTCAGACTTTTTGCTTTTTACAAACACCAGCTCGTGGTCGTCATGTTTTAAACTGGTTTTATAAATAAGGTACTGTGATTTTGGATGAAGCGGAAAATCTTTTTTGCGATTATAAACGCCATCAATAAAGTACCATATCATTTGTGCCAGCAACGTGGCGGTTTGCCCGTTGCTATCATAAGCCGGGTTAAATTCATAAAAACCTATTGACGTAAGCTTATCATTAAAACCGGCGTAGCGGCATAACTGGCAGGCTTCTTCGGCATAAAAACCGTTGGGGGTAGCATTGGTATTGCCCATGGCATCGGCCGAGCGGATAGCGCCAATGTCAAAACTCACCATATTGGCATTACGGATAATAGGTTCGGCAACTGCAATTTGCCCGCTTAGTTCGCCCAGGCGGTTTACATCAAAGTAAAGTTTATCCATCATCCGCAAGCTATCCTGGCTGGTAAAAAAGGTTTGATAACCCAGGTTGCTGTAATTAAACAGGTAGTTGGGATCATGCAGAAATATTTTATTGAGATAAGAGGTAGAGGTTGTTACTATATTTTCGTTGTCGATATCATCATCCAGGTCAAAATGCGAATCGATGATAACCAGGTCAACTTTTTGTTCAAGTTCTTCATACGCCATGTACTGGGCGTAGGTAAGGTCCTGCCCGCCGCCGATGATGATGGGGATAATATCTTTTTTAATTAGTTCATTAACCACGGTTTTAACCGCGAAGTAAGTATCAGTAACCGTTTGGCCCTGGCGTATATTGCCCAGGTCAACAATTTTGGTATTGTAACCACCTTCATTTAGCAGGTATAGTTTTTCGCGCACGTAATCAGGCCCTAAGGCACAGCCCGAGTTATTAACTGAATTCCTGTCGTCCAAAACACCAATAACGGCCACATCTATCTTTTGCTCCAGGTCGGGGAAGTGAACAGAATGGTGTTCTATCTTACTACCCAGCTGACTGGTATAGTACCCCGATTTAGGGACAATTTTTTTTAGATCGATAGGAGTGAAAAAGTCGGCTAAAGACATGGTGTTGGATGTGCAAATGTGCATATGTGCAAATATGCAGATTTTTTGGATGCAGGGATTTAATTAATGTGTAAATGTGCAGATGTGCAGATTTTTGGATGAGGGGATATATGGGCAATCAAAACATTTATACAACTGTGTATTCATTTGCACATCTGCACATCAATCTGCACATTTGCACATCAAAAACTGCACATTAAGAAAATGATACTGGTTACCGGCGCAACAGGTTTTTTAGGTTCTGAACTGGCAAGGCAGCTGGTTCAATCGGGCCAAACTATACGTTGTACCAAACGCGCTACTTCCGTTATACCTCAATTGTTAATTCCGTACGCGCAGTTTATTGAATGGGTTGAGGCTGATTTGATGGACATATTCGCACTTGAAAACGCTTTGCAGGGTATAACCCACGTTTATAATTGCGCGGCGTGGGTATCATTAAAGCAGGCCGATAAAAAGCCCATGATACGCGCCAATATTAATGGCACGGCCAACCTGGTTAACTTATGCCTGGAGCGGCAGATAAGGCTGGTTCATGTAAGTTCCATTGCCGCCATTGGCCAGGCAAAACCGGGCGAACTCATAACCGAGCATCATTATTTGGATGTTACTGCCGAAAATGATGGCTATGCCCTATCAAAACTGGAAAGTGAAATGGAGGTTTGGCGCGGAATTGCCGAGGGGTTGGATGCCGTAATTGTAAACCCTTCATTGATCATAGGCGCTAATGCAGGCACCGCAGGCAGCGGCCAATTGTTTGAAACCGTACGCAAAGGGCTTAAGTTTTACACCAACGGCAGCGCCGGGTTTGTGGACGTAGAAGATGTCGCCAAATGTATGATCAGCCTGATGAATAGTGATATTACTGCCGAGCGCTACATTATAAATGCCGAGAACCGCGACTATAAACATCTAACCGCGGAAATAGCTAAAGGCTTTGGCCTGAAAGCGCCTGCCACTTTAGCCAAAGCATGGATGATGGAACTGGCCTGGCGCAGCGCGGCGGTTTTAGCAGCATTAACCGGCAAATCGCCCAGGCTGGATAAAATAGCCGCACAATCGGCATCCCATATCCGCGATTTTGACAATGCAAAAATTAAGAAGGCTGTTGCTATTCAATTTAAGCCGATAAGTAAGTCTATTGCGGAGATATGTGAGCGATTAGCGATTAGTTAATTGGGGAAGCGGATTAATTAAGTTACATGCAAAAGCAAAGTGTTCCAACTGTAAAATGGAACACCTGGAACGCTTTGGAACGTGACTCGTCCTGATTTTAGTTGACCTAGTGCGTTGAAAGCATTAAAAAGTACACAAGGCAATGCATTTACCATAAAGGCTTCAATTTATATAGGGCGCATTCATTAATAGTTTAACACAATCTACAAATCATATCTTATGCTTCTCAAAAATAGCTTTATTCACCACGTACATTTCTGGCTTAAAAACAAGGCCGATCAGCAAAAGTTAATTGAGGGCTTGCACGCGCTGGCACCCATTACACATATCAAACAGATAAATATAGGCGTTGCTGCAGATACCCACCGCGACGTAGTTGACCGCAGTTATGATGCTTCATTACTCATCATATTTGATAACCAGGCCGCACATGATGCCTACCAAATTGACCCGATACATGAAACTTTTGTAGAAAACTATGCAAAACCACTATGCGAAAGAGTAGTTGTGCAAGATAGTGTGGATGCTTAATCTCTGTGTACTTTGTGCATTCTTAGCGGCCTTTGTGGTTAAGTTAACTACAAGCACCGGGAGAATCCTAATTAATAATATTCCCCGCCAAATCAACCGTACGGGCAAAAGGGTTTAAATATTTATTGATCAAAACGGCAAACTCCAGGCGGGTAACCGGGCTGTCCATGTCAAAATCATTATTAAACCCATATTTGGCTTTCCAGTCGCTTTTTAGGGCTACCTGTAAGGTTTGGGGCTCGCTTAAAGTCATTTCGCTGATAAGAGATAACGTGTTGCCCACGGTAAACTTATCGCCGGGCTTAACCTTGTTAAACCATAAAAACGCGCGGCTATATATTTCTGTTAAAACAGGTTTTACTTCATCGGTAGCAACAATGGCATCGGGCAAAAACAACAGTTCGCGACCTTTATTAACGCCTTTAAGCATTCCGGTAGCCCCTATTTGCTGCACCGCCCTAACATATCTATCATCGCGTTTAACATCAGCAAAAGGCAATAAATAGCTTTTAAAATCCAGCAATTCCTGCTGAATGATCCTTACTTTTAAGTTTTTGGTCGTAGTTTTAAAAAATGCAATGTAAGCTGCCATTGCCCCGGCGCCCTGCCCTAAAGCCATTTGTAAAGGCAGGTATTGTATGCTGCCTTCGGTTATTAATATCTTTTCGGTAACCAATAAATTATCGGCATTCTTAACAACCACATCCCGCATGGGGATATAATCCTTCGGCAATATATCGCTTGTTGCAATAGAGGTACGGTACATCTCTGTGCCATCAATAGCGGTATAGTCATACACAGGCGGCAGTGTTGCACCGGCCTTAGTCACTGCTTCGCCACTTTGGGTGGCATCAATAACTACTTTGGCCTTTATAATATTGGTTTCACCATTTATGGCGATGCTAACCTCCCACCCGGTTCCATCTTTTTTAATGGTTGTAAAAGGCGCGTTTAATTTTATGGTGAGATTTTTTACCGTATCGGCAATGCCTTTAAGAATTGTTGCGCCGGTTGCAGCTTCAAACTTTAAAGTTACGTTGGCTGCCGCCTCATAACCGGTGGTGTTTTTATAAAAATCTATTACCTTTTCGCGAAACTCACCCCATAAACCTGTTGGCAGGTTACGGTTGGTTGTGATACTATAATTTTTGCCCGTCGGCATGTTTGCCATCCATGCACCCGGCATAATAAGCATTGTTTTAATTTTGCTGCGCGCGCTTTGTATAGCTGCCGATACACCACTTGGGCTATCACCAATAACCAATACATCGGTTTTAATGGTTTCGGCATAAATAGGGGTACAAAAACAAAAGATGAAGGCGAATACAAGCAACTTTTTTACCATGTGCCGAAAATAGCGTATAAAATGCTAAATTAGTGCAAACCTTAGCGAACAGAAAAATAATTCACATACAATGCATTAAATTATGACCAGCGACGAATTAAAATACCCCATAGGCAAGTTTGAGGTGCCCGTATCGTACACCAGCGAAGACATACGTCAATGGATAAGCGACATTAAAACATTACCCGCTAAACTGCGGCAGGCCATTGTACATTTAAATGATACGCAATTAGACACCCCGTACCGCCCCGGTGGCTGGACATTGCGACAGGTAGTGCATCACATGGCTGATAGCCACATGAACTCGCTGATACGTTTTAAATGGGCGCTAACCGAAGAAAAACCCACCATAAAAGCTTATGAACAGGGCGATTGGGCGCTGCTGCCTGATTATCGCCTGCCGGTTGAATCATCCTTAAAAATACTGAAAGGCGTACACCAGCACCTGGTAGCTTTATTTGACAGCTTTACCGAAACCGAATGGGACCGCAGCTTTATTCACCCCGAAACAGGCGCCAGCATTTCGCTTAAACGTAACCTGGCCCTCTACGCCTGGCATAGCAAACATCATTTGGCGCATATAACCAATACGATAAAGACGTTTTAATATGAGTATAAGGACATTTTGGACAATCTTAATAAAAATATTAGGGTTATACGTAATATTAGAGTCCTTAACTGCTATACCAATGACTTTAATTAAAATTTATGGTGTTGCAACTCAATTCTCACAAGCAAACATACCTGATGATAGTAAAGTTTTTATTGCAGAAGCGGTGTTCTATATTTCGGTATTTATAGTTTACTTTTTAGTGTTTCGCTATTGTATTTTTTATACCGATTGGATAATAGATAAATTGAGGTTAGATCAAGGATTTAAGGATGAACGACTTGATTTAAATATGCATCGCTCAAGTATTTTGAAAATTGTTGTAATGGTAATTGGTGGGGCATTGCTTGTTGATAGCTTTCCACTTTTATGTAGCCAGGTTATAAGCTACTTTAAGGAAGCTGAGTCTTATAAAAAGTTTACCGATAGCCGTGAAGCTAAATATATTATAATTTATTTTCTAAAAACGTTTATAGGGTATTTTATGCTCACCTGTAGTAGGATGATTGTCAACTACATTGAACTGAAAAGAAAAAAACCAATAACGAATACTGAAGAACCTGGCCTATAATACCTCAATTACTACATCATCAGAAATCGCGTGCCCGGTACAGGTAAGCACCCAGCCTAATGAGAGGTCGTTATCTGTAAGCACATCATTAACGGCCATTGCTACTTTGCCGCTTTTGCATTTGGCCATGCAGGCCGAGCATATCCCCGCCCGGCAACTGTACGGCAGTGGGATATTGTTTTGCAATGCAGCCTGTAGTATAGATTGATTTTCGGCTACAACAAGGTCATGCATTTCATTTCTGAAACGGATACGGATATTACGGGGCGGATAATTAACAAGGCTGCTGCTTACCTGTACCGTTTCCACCACAAAGTTTTCCTTCCGTATTTGCTCGGCATCCAAGCCCATGTATAAAAGCGTGAGCCTTATCATCCGCATATAAGTAAAAGGTCCGCATAAATAAAATTCGGCTTTAGCCAG
Organism: Bacteroidota bacterium; assembly: GCA_013288465.1. Next base: position 24,335 of record JABDBT010000028.1, read on the forward strand.
GTCAAAATTGCTGTTTTGCCGCACCAATTGCTCCACCATAATATTGTTCAACCGGTTGCCTTCGCTGCTT
>JABDBT010000029.1 GCA_013288465.1 Bacteroidota bacterium
GGGGGTATTGGTAATTACAACAAAACACGGTGCTGGGTTTGTTGCCGATAATAAAAATGAAGCTGGTGTTATATGGCCACAAGGTTATTATAAAGCCCGCGAATTTTACTCGCCGCAATATGATAACCCTAAAACCAATACACAGGTGGCCGATTTGCGTACCACTATATTTTGGAAACCCATTATCGAGATGGATAACAATGGAAATGCTTCAGGGTTAGATTATAGCGGAAACCTGGGCCGCCAGGTTTACCGGTATAAAGTGGAATAGTTGCCAGGATATTAGAACCAGGATTCAAGAACCAAGAGTCAAGAAAATAAAGTGATCCATAAAAAGGAAAAATTGGTTAGATTAATTTAGGCATAGGACAATAATAAACTTGGTGTTGCCTATGATCTTGACTCTTGGTTCTTGAATCTTGACTCACATAAATATCTTTGCAATCGATTGCGTATTTTATATCTTTGAGGGTGGCCATTCCTCAACAAATAGTATTTAGGTGCATCCGCCCGGTATTTACAGCCCTTTTATTGGCTGTTGGTTATGCTGCATTTGCACAGAATAATAGGCCTTTAGATCAAACCTTAACAAACCTGCAAAAGCAAGCCGCTGACAACCCTTTTGAAAAAGTTTACCTGCATACCGACAAACCCTATTATGGCGCGGGCGATACCATTTGGTTTAAAGGATACACAGTTACAGGCGCCCGGCATCATCTATCACAAATAAGCGGCGTATTAAACGTAGAGCTGATAGATGAGCAAAATAATATAAAGCGAAACATCAAACTGCCATTAGTAGCCGGAATAACTTATGGCGACTTTGTATTGCCTGATACGCTGCAGGAAGGCAGTTATCGCATTAGGGCCTATACCAACTGGATGCGCAACGCCGGTAATGATTATTTTTTCGATAGAACAATAAGGATAATTAATGTGATAAGTAATAAAGTGTTTACCCAATCAAGCTATAGCTATTTGGTGCAAAACGGGCAGCAAATTGTAAATGCCGACATTAACTATACTAATGAAGATGGCAAACCGTACCCAAACAAAGAAGTAAAATACGAGGTGGAACTGGACTCGCAGAGGGTAGTCAAAGGTAAAGGCATTACAAATGCCAACGGTAGTTTGCATATAACCTTTACTAATCCCAGTCCGGGCACATTAAAAACAGGAGAGATCATAACGAATATTCTTTTAGATGAACAAAGAACAATTACCAAAATCATAGCTGTTAAGGCAGCTACATCAAAAGTAGATGTGCAGTTCTTTCCTGAGAGTGGTTATTTGGTAAACGGTATAACGTCAAAAATTGCTTTTAAAGCAGTAGGCGCTGATGGGTTAGGGGCAAACATCAAAGGCACGATTACAGACGAACTGAATAATGAGGTAACCAGGTTTAGCAGCACCCATTTAGGTATGGGGGTGTTTACGCTTACACCGCAGGCCGGCAAAAATTATAAAGCTAACATAACCTATGCTGATGGTACTGCAGAAGTGCTTAACCTGCCTAAACCGGCGGATAAGGGTTATGTATTAACTATTGACAATATTGATACGCTAAACCATTTACTGATAAATGTAAGCGGCATCAATAATGATAACCAGGCAGGTGTTACCTTGATAGCACAATCAGGCGGAGAAATATATTTTGAAGGTAAGAGCAAGCCTGGCCAGGCAAACTTTGCTGCCGGTATCCCTAAAAATAAGTTTCCATCAGGTATCGTACAATTTACTTTATTTTCCAATTTAGGCGAGCCCTTGAACGAACGCTTAGTATTTATTCAAAACCCCGACAAGCTAAAATTATCGGTTAACACTGCTAAACAAAGCTATGCGGCACGCGAAAAAGTAAAGATAGAACTCAACGCTAAAGACAAAGACGGCCAACCAATACAAGGCAACTTTTCGGCATCAGTAACAGATGAAAGTATAGTGCCGGTTAACGACGAAACTGAAAGTACCATATTGTCTGATCTGCTGCTGTCATCAGATATTAAAGGTTATATAGAGCAGCCTAACTACTACTTTACAAACATCAACGCAAAAACAGCGGCGGACCTCGATGTACTAATGTTGACTCAAGGTTATCACCGGTATGAATGGAAACAGGTTATGGTCGGTGTACAGCCCGCCGCTGTTTTTGAGGCCGAAAAATCGATCAATATTTCGGGGCAGGTAAAAAGGCTGGGGGGAAAGCCGGTTGTAAAAGGTAAAGTGAGCCTGTTTAGTACGTCGGATGGTATTTTCCTGGTTGATACAGTAACCGATAAAAACGGCAGGTTTACTTTTAATATGGCCTTTATTGATAGCAGTAAATTTACGGTGAAAGCATTATCGGCCAGCGGGAGAGAAAACGTGGACCTGAAGCTTGATATTAGCCCGCCGCTAATAAAGCGAAATAAGAATACGGCGGATATATCGCTTTACCTTAATAAGGGACTGGAGCCTTTTATTCAAAACAGTAGAAACAGGTATGAAGAAGAAATTAAGTACGGTATAGGTGATCATACTATACTTTTGAAAGAGATAAATATCAATAAGATAAAGCCGAAGTATGCCCGGCAACTGGAAGAAGAACAAGCGGTTGAATTTTCGGAAAATTTAAATGGAAAAGGGCAGGCCGACCAGGTTATTACCGCCGGGGATATTGAAAAATTTGGCGGCGCAACCCTTTACGATGTTTTAAATGGCAGGCTGGCAGGTGTTGAGTTTCATAGGGATACTAACGGACAGTTGGCACCCTTTTCAATCAGGAGCTCAAATCAATTGAATGGCCCAGCACAACCAATGGCTGTAGTAATTGATGGTACATTTGGCCGGGATATAACCCTTATCCCTGTATCGCAGATTGGAAGTGTTGAGGTGCTGCGAACAATGACTTACCTGGCTGTTTATGGAAGCAGGGCAAGTAATGGTGTATTGGTAATTACCAGCAAACACGGCCAACCGGGTCAAATTCCGCCTGCAAGTGCGGCCGGATCAGTTGAATACCGCCCGCAGGGTTATTATAAAGCGCTAAAATTTTACTCACCGCAATATGATGGCCCTAAGGTAAATATGCCCGACCTGCGCTCAACTATAACCTGGCAACCCGTTATCCAAACGGATAAAGATGGCAACGCTTACTTTGAGTATTTTAACGCGGATGGCAAGGGCAATTACCGCGTTGTAATTGAGGGTATTGATTATAAAACCGGCAGCCTTGGCCGCCAGGTTTACCGCTATAAAGTGGAATGATAAAAATAGTTTAGCAAAACACTACAGTGTTTTTGCTAAACTAAATTTACCCCAAAAATCTATCGTTGGTGTAATTTGACTGCCACTTTGAGTTGACGCATCAACTATTGGTTTTCTACCGCCTCCGCCGCGACTGCCTCCACCACGGCTGCTGCTGGATGATGTGCTTGCCAAATCACTTCCGGGAGCGTTTGCAGCAGGTTTTTCTAACCCGTTTAATTTAATATTAAATGACCATTCGCTTTTGATCAGATCGCCGGGGTGAAAAAGCTCTAAAGGGATAGCTTCTTCATAAATCAGGTAGCCCTGATCGTCATAAGCCATAGCAACCTGTATGCCGTAAGTATTGGAAGTGGTAAGGTAATCCTCGTTGATCTCCCTGAACCCGCTTACCGCTATTTTCTTTAGTTTAGAATATTTAGCCCTTAATGCTTTTTGCTGCAATGGTTCATCGCCTGCTTTGCTCACAAAAGGAGGCGGAGTATCGCCATTTGACGGAAAAGTGGTGGTAAATGATGACCTTTTCCGGCCTTTGGTATCTATAGTGAAAGTGAGCCCCTCTACTAAAATATTGCTTTCCTGCACCGGGTCGTTAGTCTTTACAACAAGGTAAAGTTTGTCTTTATCATTGGCTATGGTATAGCGCACTTTATTTTCGGCATTATAATAGCTTAAAGTATCTCCCCACTCCTGGTTGCTGCCATCAATAGTTACAGGGCCCGATGGTGATTTTAATACCGGGGCAGGTGCCTGTGCACTACACAGGTTTATCGAAATTAATTGTATGCCTACAGCGCATAACAAATTAGCGTAAAGTGTTTTCATTACTAATGAGGGGTTAATGATGGTTTACTAAGAACATTTATCAAAAAGTGAATTTATGTATTTTTAGCATTATTGTTAAAAATTTATTATGTTTTTGAGTAATTTTGTCATTACATGCCAACCGAAGTACAAGAAGAAACCTTTACCCTCGAAGAGTTACTGGCAGGGCTTAAGGAACTGCACCGACTGATTTTATGGAATGATGATTTCAACACTTTTGAACATGTGATATGGTGCATGATGAAATACCTGGATTACTCCGAAATGCAGGGCGAAAAAATAGCCTGGAAAGTACATAACGAAGGCAAATGCGCGGTATTGGAAGGCTCATTTACCGAAATGGAAATTTACCGCAAAATTTTGCAGCAGGAAGGGCTTACCGTGAGTGTAGATTAGAAAGATATTATGTTGCCTGCCTTGATATCCACCAATTAATCGATCACTAATTTCAAAACTTATTCTTCCACATCATGCTTTCAACAGGGCGGGTGGTAGGGTTGCTGTATTTAGCGTCACCCTTTTTATTATACAGGATTTCTATATCGCCTTCAACAACAAAATAGATGAGCTGTCCAATAGGCATACCGGCATAAATTTTTACAGGCTGGGCGCATGATATTTCCAGCGTCCAGGTATTGCAAAAACCTACGTCGCCTTTGCCGGCAGTAGCATGTATATCAATGCCCAGCCTGCCGGTGCTTGATTTACCTTCTAAAAAAGGGACGTGGGCATGCGTTTCTGTATATTCCATAGTTACGCCCAGGTACAGGGTGCCGGGCTGCAATACAAAGCCGTCTTTCGGTATTTCAAACCCAATGATCTCATTATGAAGCTTGGCGTCCAAAACCCGGTCGCGGTAGGTAGCCAGATGTTTCCCTAAATGAACATCGTACGAGTTGGTACCCAAACACTCCCGGTTAAAGGGTTCAATAATGATGGTGCCATTATCAATTTCTTCCAGGATGCGTTTATCAGATAGTATCATTACAGGTCAGCTATTATTTGCCCGAAATTAGAATTAATTGACTTAAGTTTGCTATCCTTTTTGCAATTTTACTTTTATGGCTATAGCATACAGGCAACGGGTTGATGATGATACCGAATTTGCCCTTTGGAAGATAGAGGAGAAGGCTGAAGACCTGTATAATCAATTACAATTGGATGAGCAGGAAAAGGCTTATGTTGAACAAATAAGCAATGGCAAACGTCACCTGCACTGGTTGGGTACGCGTGTTTTATTGCGGAAAATGCTTATTACTAATGAATACATTGACTGCAAAGTTGATGAACATGGCAAACCTTACCTGGTAACCCTGCCCTATCATATATCATTAAGCCATTCATTTGATTATGCGGCGGTAATGATCAGTAAAAGACGGCCGGTGGGGATAGATATTGAACTGGTTAAAGATAAGGTTGAGCGCATAGCGCATAAATTTATGCGGACGGAGGAACTCGCTTTTATTAACGAAACGGATAAAATACAGCACTTATATGCCTGCTGGTGTGCCAAGGAGGCCGTGTATAAATGCAACGGGCAAAAAGAGGTATCATTTGTCGATAATATTTTATTGGCACCTTTTAATTTTGAGCATCATGGGGTTATAAACGCCAAATTGCATAAAGACGAAAAGAACCTGGATTACACGGTTGAGTACCTGCAATATGACGATTATATGATTGGCTATGTAAAGGGATAAGCGGATGAAGAACAAACAGGTAATTGTACAGGATTGGGGCCTGATTGATTATAAACAAGCATGGGACAGGCAGGAAGCTTTATTTGCCGATACCGTTCAGTTAAAAATAAAGAACCGGGCAAAACAAGCCGTTGCAGTTGGTGATGCGGGAGATAAAGACATTGCAACACCCAACTACCTTGTATTTTGCGAACATCCGCATGTTTATACATTAGGCAAAAGCGGCAAGCCCGAACATTTACTGTTAGATGAACAAGGGTTAAAAGATAAAAATGCCGCTTATTATCCCATTAACCGCGGCGGCGATATTACCTACCATGGCCCGGGGCAAATTGTGAGCTATCCTATACTTGACCTGGATAACTTTTTTACAGATATACACCTTTACCTGCGCACGCTTGAAGAGGCTGTTATTTTAACCCTGGCCGATTATGGCCTGCAAGCAGGCCGCTACCCCGGTTATACCGGCGTTTGGTTTGATGCCGATAACGACCGCGCCCGCAAAATATGCGCACTGGGTGTACGCTGCAGTCGCTGGGTAACCATGCACGGCCTGGCGTTTAATGTAAATCCTGATTTGGATTATTTTAAAAACATTGTACCATGCGGCATTGACGATAAAGCGGTAACCTCCATGCAGCACGAGCTTGGAACAAAAGTTGATATTAAAGCAGTTCAAAAAAACCTTCAGCACCATATTTCCGTATTGTTCAATATGGAGATAGTATGAAAGCATTAGAAATTATTTTTATAGCATTAACAACGCTATCTGGGTGTACTAAAAAAGCAGACAGCCCAATAGCGGTAACTAACACCACAACTATGGCGACTACAGATACGCTTACCTACCTGGCTTTAGGCGATTCATATACCATTGGCGAAGCTGTGCCGCAAATACAGTCGTTCCCGTACCAGCTTAAAAATTTATTGATCTCGTATGGCGTTACTGTAGGTTCGCCCACTATAATTGCCACAACGGGATGGACAACCGACAATTTAATAAACGCCATTGCCCAAAGTAATATCCACGCTAAAACTTATGATTTTGTTACTTTATTAATTGGCGTTAATGACCAGTACCAGGGATTAAGCCAGGCTAATTACAGCATAAAATTTGCGCAGGTATTAGCTACTGCCATAACTTTTGCCAAAGGCGATACTAGCCGGGTTTTTGTTTTATCAATCCCTGATTGGGGCGTTACGCCATACGGTGCCGGGCAGGATAGCGTAATTGGCCCGCAAATAGACCAGTTTAATGCCATTAATAAATCTATAAGCCTGCAGGCAGGCGTTCATTATTTAGATATTACCCCCATATCAAGACAAGCAGCTACCGACCCAACATTGGTTGCCCCGGATGGCCTGCATCCTTCCGGAAAAATGTATGGGTTGTGGGTAAACCTGCTGGAACCTTTGGTTAAGGCGCGGTTAAGCAAATAAACGGAAACTATTTTCATTAATTGTTTGTTATATTTGACAATTGTCGTAAATTTATAGACAATTAACATAATAGCATTATGAGCAAGCCAAAGCCATATATATTTGTTGACGATGATACCGTTAACTTAACCAGCATGGTTAGGGAGGGTGTGCCTTTCCCCTATTTCACCAAACTTTCTGATCAAATTCAATTGGGTTTTGAGGAGTGGTCGTCATACCTGCATCTTTCTGAGCGTACTATTCAGCGTTACAAAAAGGAGAAAAAATCATTTGACCCTATCTACTCCGAAAAGATATTGCAAATTGAATTATTATATAAAAAGGGCATCCATGTTTTTGGCCTTGAGGATAATTTTTATACCTGGATGGATACGGTAAGCATTGCGTTAGGCAATGTAAGGCCAAAAGATATGCTGGATACCTCATTTGGTATTGATCTTATCCACGATGAACTGAACCGTATTGAACATGGTGTATTGGCATGATCGTTTACCGGCTTAGCGCGCAGGCTTATAGCAAGGACCTATCCGGGTACGGGGCCGAAAAAAGCGGTGGCCGGTGGAACAGCAAAGGCCTGCCTGTTTTATATACTGCCGCATCACGCGCTTTAGCTGTAGTTGAAATTGCCGTGCACACGCCGCTGGGTATTATCCCGGTTAATTATTTCCTTACCATTATTGAAGTGCCTGATGATGCGGAGATCATCAAAATAAATATAGCCGACCTGCCGCCAAACTGGAACAGAAACCCGTTTATAAAAGCTACGCAAAGCATAGGCGATAAATTTATCAGGGGCAATACCGCTTTAATTTTACAGGTGCCTTCGGCATGTGTACCCGGCGATCATAATTATCTCATCAACCCGCGCCACCCCGATTTTAAAAATGTGGGCGTCAAAAGCGCGGGCGCTTTTCAATTTGATTTAAGGTTGTTTAAAAAGTAAATTATGCTGATCAACTGGCTGCAAAATCACTTAATTCCATGTCCTTTTAAATACTTTACAGGTATTGATTGCCCCGGTTGTGGTTTCCAGCGATCGGTAGTTGAATTAATCCAGGGCAATATTTATAAAAGCTTTGTATTATACCCGCCTGCCATACCTTTACTTGTGTTTCTTTTATACATTGGCGCAGACGGATTTTTTAAAATAGGTAATCAAAAAAGACCCACAAAAAAAATGCTCTTTATAATTGTTGCAGTAATAGTGCTTTTTAACTATGGCTTTAAACTATGGGAGCAGCATACGCATCACACATCGGCGTTAACGGCAGTAATGTGATTATAATCACGCACCAATGTTTGTAAAAACAACAGGTCGTCCATCCCCGCAGGGATATTTATGCCTAATACATTTTTTAATTGTGCTGCTGTAGTATAAACAACAACCGTGTTGCCTGTTTTAATATAGCTCGTAATTACTTCATGTATCAATATGATATCTTTATCCCTTAATTGCGTAACGCCATTAAAAACAGGCGTATAGCCTTCATATACAGGTGCAAAAGCCAAACTGTCGTTTTGCGTGCGCGGCGAAGTTTTAATAAGCGTAGTGCCGGCTACAATATCGCCCACCCGCTGACATTTGGTGCTCACAGCCGCTGATATTAAAGCGCATCCGCCAAATGTGAATGTAAAATCAACAATGCGAAACAACCAGCGCAATAAGTACTGGCCAAAGGCTACCCTACTGCCATCAAGGCTCATTACCCTAATTTTCATTATGCGTTTGCCAATGCTTTGACCGTTCATAAACACCTCGCAAACCAGGTCATAAAAAACAAAAAGCGCGAAATATATAACAACGGTTACAATGAGCCCAACCCGGGGTGCCACAAATCCACCCGATATAGCCATGAAAATGATGCCTAATATATATAGCAGGAAAAATAGGACGTAGTCAATCAAAAGTGCCAGTATCCGTTCGCCCAAGCCGGCAATTTCGTAATCAATGTCAATATTTTGTGATGTGGTTATCCGGATAGTTTGCATGTTAACAAATATAATTGCTGAATATTCAATTAATAGTTGAATGATACAAATTTTGTAATTATTTTAACAGCCTATTACTAAGCCTGTAAAATGCGCGAACCGCTATTTGTTAAACAAAACGCACAGAAGTGGAAGAACATTGAGAACGCTGCCAGCAACGATCCCGATGAGCTTGCCGATCGTTTTATGCAAATTACCGATGACCTGGCGTACGCCAAAACCTTTTATCCCGATTCAAAAACCACCGCATACCTTAATGGCTTAGCGGCCAAATTGCATCAAAGCATCTACAAAAACAAAACGGAAAAAAACAACCGCTTTATACTTTATTGGCGGTATGAATTACCCTTGCTGTTTAAAACCTACCAAAAACAACTGCTTTATTCATTTATATTTTTTGTTGTTTTTTGTTTAATAGGTATGGTTTCTGCCAAATATGATGATCGTTTTGTACGGCTTGTTTTAGGCGACACGTATGTAGATATGACTGATGTAAACATAGCCAATCATGATCCGTTTGCTGTTTACAAACACGGTAGTTCGTTTTCGATGTTTTTTCAAATTGGCGCCAATAACATTTATGTGTCTTTAGTAACTTTTGTCAGCGGTGTTTTTGGCTCCGTTGGTACCGTTTATTTCCTGTTCAGAAATGGTTTAATGCTGGGCTCTTTTGAATATTATTTTTTCAGCAAAGGCCTGGGCACCGCATCATTACTGGTTATATGGATACATGGTGTTTTAGAAATTTCGTCTATTATTATTGCAGGTGGGGCGGGGTTGGTTTTAGGCAATAGCCTCCTTTTTCCTAAGACTTACAACCGGTTGGAGTCTTTCAAAAAAGGAGCTAAGGACGGGATGAAAATTGCGGTTGGCCTGGTGCCTATATTTATTGTAGCCGCTTTTTTCGAAAGTTTTGTTACCCGCCATACCGAAATGCCTGTATGGCTAAGCCTCACTATATTGATATCCACGTTTACATTTATTATATGGTACGTAATTATATATCCTAACTTATTAACAAAAACCAAAACTTAACACACTATGTCAACAAACATTGAACTTTCAAAAACGCGCGATTTCGGCGAGATCATCAGCGATAGCTTTTTGTTTATCCGCGAAAACCTGAAACCGCTGCTTACCTGCTTTTTTACTTTCTGTGGGTTTTTCATGCTGGCTACAATAGTTTTATCATACCTGGAGCAAACAAAAATGCTGGGGGCAATGAATACGCTTGGCGGCGATCCGAACAGCTTTGATACGCAAACGGGCCCATTTGCCGTATTTTCAAGGCTATTGGGCGTAGAATATCTTTTTCTTATCTTTTTCATGTTCCTTAACTGGACAACAATGGTGGTAACTGTCATATCATATATGGCAGTATATAAAGCAAAAGGAAATATCCCGCCTACTACAGTTGAGGTTTGGGGTTACATTAAATATTATTTTTTCAAAATTATGGGCACCATAATTTTAACGGGTATTTCAACGGCGCTGGGCTTTGTTTGCTGCATACTACCCGGCATATGGCTTTACCCCATTTTGGCATTAATAGTACCTATTATTATTATTGAGAATACCAGCTTTGGCTATGCTTTTAGTCAAAGCTTCAGGATAATAAAAGAAAATTGGTGGGCAACCTTTGGTGCCCTGTTTGTTATTGGTTTAATTGCGTCTATCCTGGTGTCGGTTATTGTGATGCCTTTTGGGGCAGCCAATATTTTAACCACGTTTTTGCATCCAAATAAAGGAATACATCTTAACCCAACATTAACATTTATTTCGTCTGTGGTTAATGAGATCGGGCACGTGTTTTATATTTTGCCGCTGGTAACTTTAACCTTATGCTACTTTAATTTAACCGAGCTAAAGGACGCTACCGGTTTAATGGACAGGATAAACAAACTGGGGAATAACGATGCTGATAATACAAACTTACCTGTAGAAGAATACTAATAATGCTTCGGTACCTTTATTTAGTTTGTTTTATTTTAACTATTGGTTTAAGCTTTAGCATGGCTGCAAAGCATGCTAAAATTGCCGCGCCTAAATTGGTATTACGCAATGATACTACTAAAGTACAGCTGCGTGCATTTGATAAAACAGCCTTAAAAAACTATAGCACACAGCCCGAATTTAAATATGAAGGTGCTTACAAAGGTGAATCGGCATGGTCGCTTTTTTGGCGTTGGTTTTGGAATATGGTCGGTGCGATTTTATCAAGAGGAAAAAATGCAAGTCTTTTTGCGCTTTTTATACAATACCTTTTTATATTGCTGGGGGTTGGGGCACTTATATTTTTAATATTACGATTAGCCGGTGTTGACGCGTTAAATATATTCAGGCGCAAACCTGTTGCAGCAAATATTCCTTATGCCGAATCGCTTGAAAATATCCATGAAATTGATTTTGATGCCGATATAGAAAAAGCGGTGGCGCAACATAATTATCGTTTTGCGGTGAGGCTGCTTTATTTAAAATGTCTTAAACAATTAAGCGATGCCGGGCAGATAACCTGGGAGCTCAATAAAACAAACAGCACTTATATTAATGAATTAGCCAACCTTGAGCAGCGTATAGCTTTTAATTTATTAACCAGGCAGTTTGAATATATATGGTACGGCGAGTTCATTATTGACGGGCAGGTGTTTAAAAAGGTTAATTTATTATTTCATGATTTTAAAGCAACTACGGCATGAAAGATTTTAAGATCTACATAGCCACCGCTACGCTTTTATTAGTGTTGTATATTGTTGCCGAGTACCATAAACCGCAACCTGTTAACTGGCAGCCTACTTTATATATGGGCGATAAAATACCGTTTGGTACTTACGTGCTTTACAACCGGTTAAAAGATATTTTTCCCGAAGGAAATGTGATCAATACCAATAAATCTATTTATGACGGCTTTCATAATTCACAATTACAAGCAGGTAATTATTTGATCATAACCAACTCATTGAGCTTTACCAAAATTGATTTTAACGAACTGATAAAATATATCAAAGCGGGTAATACCGTATTTATCTCTTCATTTGAATGGAAAGGATATTTAGCAGATAGCTTAAAAATAGAAAGCACAACAACATACACCGAAAAAAAGTCATTTATAAATTTTACCGGCGATCAATTAAAACAAGCTGCTGATTATAAATTTGACAAAGGGATAGCTAACCAATATTTTAGCCAGTTTGATACTGCAAAAGCAACGGTTATAGGTAAAAATAGGGCCGGTAAGAGTAACTTACTAAGTTTTAAATTTGGAAAAGGTAGTTTATTCCTTTGTGCCAGCCCCAAACTGTTTACCAACTATAGTTTTTTAACCCCACAGGGGGCTGATTATGCTGCAAAGGCACTATCCTACCTGCCCGTTAAACAAAATATTTATTGGGACGAATATCAAAATCATGATATAGCTGATGAGGAATCGCCAATGCGGGTGTTTTTTAAAAATCCCAACTTGCAATGGGCTTATTATTTCAGTTTATTTAGTTTAGTGCTGTTTATAATTTACGAAGTAAAACGTAGGCAACGTATTATCCCCATAATTGAACCTTTGAAAAACTCGACAGTAGATTTTGTAAATGTGGTGGGCCAAGTGTATTACGAAAGGCGCGATAATGCCAATATCGCCTACAAAAAAATACTTTACCTTTTAGGTTATATTCGTGATAAATACCAATTGAAAACAAACAAACTGGATAATGAATTTATAAATGCACTAAGTGAAAAATCGGGTTCAGATGTTGGGTTTATTCGCCAACTGACAGATCATATAAATTACCTGGGCGTGCAACAACGGGTTACCGATCATGAACTTATCATGCTAAATCAACTTATAGAAAAATTTTACAACCAATCCTGATAAAGATGGAAGACGAAATATTTGAACAAAGAACAGACCTGGGCAAATTAAATACGGCTGTTGAACAAATTAAAGCCACGCTGGCGCAAATAATAGTTGGCCAGCAGCATACTATCGACCTGCTGATAGCCGGTATATTGGCCGACGGGCATATACTGATAGAAGGCGTGCCCGGTGTAGCCAAAACGTTAACCGCCAAATTAATAGCCAAAGCTATTGACGCGCAATACTCGCGTATCCAGTTTACGCCCGATTTGATGCCGTCTGATATATTGGGCACTTCGGTATTTAACCCAAAAACCACCGAGTTTGAGTTTAAACACGGCCCTATTTTCGGTAATATCATATTGATTGATGAGATAAACCGGGCCCCGGCCAAAACACAATCGGCCTTGTTTGAGGTAATGGAAGAAAGGCAAATAACCATTGATGGCAAAACCTATCAAATGCAGGAGCCGTTTATTGTTTTGGCAACACAAAACCCTGTTGAGCAAGAAGGCACGTACCGCCTGCCCGAAGCGCAGCTTGACCGCTTTATTTTTAAAATAGAGATCAAATACCCTACGCTTGAAGAAGAGATCACCATTTTAACCCAACAGCATCAACAAAAAACTACCGACCAACTGAGCCATATCAAACCCGTATTGTCAATAGCCGATATTGTTTCAATAAGGCAGCAGGTTAGGGCGTTGCATGTCGAACCCAAGTTGCTTGAGTTTACGGCCAAAATAATTCACGAAACACGTAACAATAAATCATTATACCTGGGCGGTTCGCCGCGCGCTTCATTAGCTATTATTAACGCCTCAAAGGCACTGGCAGCCATTAAGGGGCGCGATTTTGTTACGCCCGATGATATTATCACCATTGTAGCCCCGGCGCTTAGGCACCGTATTATGCTCACGCCTGACAAAGAAATGGAAGGCGTTACCCCCGATGATATCGTAGCGCAGATAATTCAGAAAATTGAAGTGCCTAGGTAGTGGTTGTGAGTTGTTAAGGGTTTTTGCAAGCAAAAACCTCGGTGATAAGTTAAAAGTCCCTCTCCTTTGGAGAGGGATTTAGGGTGAGGCGACATTGAACTATTTAATAAAAACCGTGTGAAGAAGTTTTTTAGCCTATTTTATAGTAACCTATTTTTAACCAACAGGCTTTTTACAGCGCTGGGGTGCTGCGCGGTGTTTTTTGTATTCGCTTTCTTTTTTCGATGGTTGGGCATACTGCCTGCGTTAGCTTTCTGGACGCTTACTGTAATTACGCTGATAGACGTATTGATGTTGTACCGTACCAATAGCCTGTTTGCCCGGCGGCACGCACCTGAAAGGCTGAGCAACAGCGATGATAATGAACTTGGCATTTATATCGAAAACCGTTACCCGTTTAATATCAGCGTTGGTATTATTGATGAGATTCCGTTCCAGTTTCAAAAGCGCGATGTATGGTTTAAATCGTTATTAAAAGCACAGGAACATAAACTGATCAATTATGTATTGCGGCCAACCAAACGCGGCGAGTATGAGTTTGGCGATATCAGGGTGTATGTGCAATCGCCGATAGGGCTTATCAATCGCAGGTATAATTTTAAGCAGGCCGAAACTTTGCCCGTATATCCTTCATTTTTGCAGATGCGCAAATATGAGTTAATGGCTATTTCCAACAGGTTAAACGAGATTGGTATTAAAAAAATAAGGCGGCTGGGGCATAGCCTTGAATTTGAACAAGTAAAAAGTTATGTGCCGGGTGATGATTACCGTACCATTAACTGGAAAGCTACAGCGAGGCATGGCAACTTAATGACCAATACCTATACTGAAGAAAAATCACAGCACGTATATTGTGTAATTGATAAATCGAGGGTAATGAAAATGCCTTTTGACGGTTTAAGCCTGCTTGATTATGCTATAAATGCCAGCCTGGTGCTATCAAACGTTGCGTTGTTAAAAGAAGACAAGGCAGGGCTGATCACCATATCCGAAAAAAAAGGGGCCGTTATCCCCGCCGATCGCCGCCATACGCAAATGAATAAAATACTGGAGGTTTTATACAAGGAGAAAACCCGGTACCTGGAAACCAATATGGAGCTACTATACACCACCATTCGCGGTGTTATTAAACAGCGCAGCCTGGTGGTGTTTTTTACTAACTATGAAAGTTTATCGGGTTTAAACAGGCAACTGCCTTATTTAAAACGGATCGCTAAATTTCATTTATTGCTGGTTGTCTTTTTTGAGAACACAGAGCTTAAAACGCTAAGTGAGCAACATGCCGAAGATGTTGAAGGCATTTATATAAAAACCATTGCCGAAAAGTTTGCTAACGATAAAAAGTTCATTGTAAAGGAACTGGCCAAACACGGTATCCAGTCTATCCTAACCACTCCGCAGGATTTAAACATCAATACCATTAACCGTTATTTGGAGTTAAAAGCGAAGCAGAAGATATGATCTGTTAGAGAGCCAAGAAGCAAGATCCAAGAATCAGTATTATAACTAACTATTCTGATACTCTTGAATCTTGCTTCTTGGCTCTTGATTCTAAAAAATCAGCCTGCCTTTGGGAAAGGGATACCCGCTGCGCCGAGGTCATTAATTATTTTTTCGATCAGCGCGATTTTAACATTGAGGTAATTACTCGGTTCGAGCCATACATTAACGGTAAACCGGATAGAGTCTATTTCCAGTCCTACCAACCCTACCCGTGGAGCAGGATCATCTATTATATTTTCTGTTGCTTTAATAGCATCCAGCATAATTTGCTTGGCCTTGTTAATATCAGCAGCATAGGCCAGTTTAACTTCAAAATCCAATCGTCTTTTACCTTCGCGGGTAACGTTTACTATTACTTCGTTAAATAACTTGCCGTTTGGGATAATGATGGTTTTATTATCGGGGGTAATGAGTACGGTATAAAATATCTGTATAGACACTACTTTACCATCTTGCCCCTGGGCAATAATGTTATCATCAAGCTCAAAGGGTTTTAATAACAAAATAAGTACGCCACCAGCAAAGTTTTGGAACGTGCCTGATAAAGCCAAACCTACCGCTACAGTAAAGCCACCAATTATGGTGCTGAATACAGTTAAATCATAGCCATTTATATTTAATGCCAAAATAATCAGCAGTGCATATAATGCAGTTATAAACAGACTAAGAAAAAAGGGTTGTAATGATGAGTGGACTTTTCTTTTGCCCATGCGGCCTCGTAACCGCACACCAAGAATTTTGATAAGTTTTAATCCTACTAATAATATGATAATTGATATCAGTAGTTTGGCTCCGTGCAAAAAAAGCCATTTTTCGGCTTCCAAATAAAATCCTTTTAACTCCATAATATGAAGTCGTAAAGTTAGCAATTATTTACTTTCCGTAGATAGTTATGAAGAGCTCGGGCCCTTTAAATAAAACCCACTCAACTATGGTTGAATGAATGTGTTTGGTGGTTTCTGTTAGATGTTTCATGTTGTGATATATTCAATTGCCGTGCCTGAATATTACTTATCAGACCATGGGTACAAATTTAAGTTTAATTGTAACCAGAAAAATACTTAATCAATCATTTGATTAACAAATGACAGTCCCTTTACGCTCAGATGACTTTACCATGGTATAGAAAAGCAAAACCCCTGTCTATAAAAATAGACAGGGGTTTTGCTTTAAGTCAGAAGTCTTTAGTCCTAAGTCAAAAGCCTTAAATCCCAACTCAGGACTTAAGACTTTCGACTAATGACTTGGCCCGGGGGCATTACATCATACCACCCATACCGCCGCCACCCATTGGAGGATGGCCACCGGCTGCTGCTTCTTCTGGATCATCAGCTAAAACGCATTCTGTTGTTAACAACATGGCTGCAATTGAAGCTGCGTTCTCTAAAGCTACTCGGCCTACTTTGGTAGGATCAATAACACCTGCTTTGATCAAATTTTCGTACTTATCAGTACGGGCGTTATAACCAAAATCAGCTTTACCTTCTTTAACTTTTTGAACAACTATTGAACCTTCAATGCCGGCGTTTTCGCAAATCTGGCGCAAAGGCTCTTCAATTGCACGACGGATGATCTGGATACCTGTATTTTCGTCTTCGTTATCACCTTTTAGGTCAACTAAGGCTTCAACCGCACGGATGAAAGCAACGCCACCACCTGCAACTATACCTTCTTCAACAGCGGCACGGGTTGCATGTAAAGCATCATCAACACGATCTTTCTTTTCTTTCATTTCAACTTCAGAAGCTGCACCAATATATAATACGGCAACACCACCTGATAGTTTAGCTAAACGCTCTTGCAACTTCTCTTTATCATAATCAGAAGTTGTAGTTTCCATTTGGCTTTTGATCTCGTTAACACGGCCTTTTATAGTATCAGGATTGCCAATACCATCAATAATGGTTGTATTATCTTTATCAATAGTGATTTTTTCGGCCTGGCCTAACATTGAAAGATCAGCGGTTTCTAATTTATAACCTCTTTCTTCTGATATTACGGTACCGCCTGTTAAAACAGCTATATCTTCTAATATCGCTTTACGACGATCGCCAAAACCAGGGGCTTTAACAGCAGCAACTTTTAACGAGCCGCGTATTTTGTTAACTACCAAAGTAGCTAACGCTTCACCGTCAAGGTCTTCAGCAATAATTAATAAAGGTTTGCCTGTTTGAACTTGTTTTTCCAATATCGGCAACAATTCCTTCATCGAAGAAATCTTTTTGTCGTAGATCAGGATGTATGGGTTTTCCAACTCAACTTCCATTTTGTCGGAGTTGGTTACAAAGTACGGAGAAAGGTAACCACGGTCAAACTGCATACCTTCAACAGTTTTAACTTCAGTTTCAGTTCCTTTAGCTTCTTCAACAGTAATTACACCCGAAGTACCAACTTTTTTCATGGCATCGGCAATCATTTCGCCAATAACTTCGTCGTTATTTGCCGAGATAGATGCTACTTGTTTGATTTTGCTAAAGTCATCGCCAACATCCTGTTTTTGTGATCTTAAGTTTTCGACAACAACTTTTACAGCTTTGTCAATACCGCGTTTCAAATCCATTGGGTTAGCGCCTGCTGCTACGTTTTTAATACCCGCAGTAACAATGGCTTGTGCCAGTACAGTAGCTGTGGTAGTGCCATCACCTGCAATATCAGCAGTTTTTGAAGCTACTTCTTTAAGCATCTGGGCACCCATATTTTCAATAGCGTCTTTCAACTCTATTTCTTTTGCCACGGTTACACCATCTTTTGTAATAACAGGTGAACCGAATTTTTTATCAATAATTACGTGACGACCTTTTGGGCCTAACGTTACCTTAACCGCGTTAGCTAAAATATCAACGCCTCTTTTTAGAGCGTCGCGTGCTTCAACATTGTATTTAACTTGTTTTGACATACTTTTTTAATTTTGAATGAGTGAATTAGTGAATTATTGAGTTCGGATTGATCATTAGTAAATTCAATAATTCACTAATTCAATCCCTCAATAATTAAAGCGTCGCGAAGATATCAGCTTCACGCATGATCAGGTATTCTTTACCATCAATGGTAATTTCGGTACCTGCATATTTACCATATAAAACTTCGTCACCTACTTTATAGGCCATTGGAATAAGGCTGCCGGATATATCAGCATATCTACCGGGGCCAACGGCCACTACAGTGCCTTTTTGAGGTTTTTCTTGTGCTGTTTCAGGGATGTAAATTCCTGACGCAGTTTTTGTTTCGGCAGCAGCAGCTTCAACAACTACTCTGTCTGCGCTAGGTTTAATTTTTAATGACATAGTTAATATAAATTTTTAATTTAAGTTTTATGTGTATGCTTCCATTCAACATCAATTATGCCAAGCAAATGAAAACGCTGTTATTGACATATTTTTATTACTGCAATGCCATATTTACCTATTTGGTTATTTTCAGTTTACAACCATTTAAAGTATCAATGCCATCATGTCAGTAGCGTTTTAACAAAAAAGGCCCTGGAAAGTTCCAAAGCCTTGTTGTTTTATGTTTAACCCCGATGTGCTGAATAGCTATCCGGGCGGGACCAATGTCAAATTATTTTTTAATCGGTTGTTGCACAGGTGGCACAGCGCCGGGTGCAGTAAGCGGCGCAGTTGCCGGTGAGTTTGCAGGTAGCGTTAGTGATTTATCCACACGGGTGTCATGTACCGCACTGGCTGTTGATGAACCATTTTTTGCAACCACATTGATCATCAGCGATAAAACCATTAAAGTAATAGCCAATACCCAAGTGCCTTTTTCTAAAAAGTCGCCTGTTTTTTGCACGCCCATTAATTGCGATTGGCTCGAAAAATTGGAGGTTAAGCCACCGCCCTTGGGGTTTTGAATCAATACAATGCATCCCAACAGGATACATACAATAACAACAATGATCAATAATACTAAATACATTTCTTTATATTAATTGGGTTTCTTTTCTAACTGTTCAATTTGGCTTGCAAAGTAAAGGCTTTTTTCCGGGAATTTCAACATCAATTTTTTATATGTTAATATAGCCTTTTGATATAGCATTTGTTCGGTATAAATACGGGCCAGCGTTTCGGTTACCAGGTCCTCGCGGTCTTCCGAGCTTTTTTTTGCCTTGTTTTCATTATTCGGCTGGATATGAGCAGGGTGCTTTATATGCGGTTCGGCCTGTATAAATCTTTTGATGATCTTGTCTTCCTTGCGCTCGGGAGGTTGCTCGTTGAGCATTACAGGTGTATTACGCTCTAATTCGTCAATGGCGTTCAGGTTAAAAATATTCTCAACGTATTGTTGTTGCAATTCATCAGGCGGGTTTTTTTTGAGCCGCAGGTGTGGTGCCTATATTTTTTGTTCCGGCATTATTATATACATAGGGTTGATATATAGCCGCATGTTCCCTACGGGTTTTATCAAGCCACCACATAAAAGTATAAGGCAGTTTTTCATCATTATACTTTGATACTTCGTGGTTTTCGTTAATGTCCGGGGGGGCATTTTCTGCCGGGATACCTGCAATACCTTCGTTTTTCGTAAAACCACCATCAAATACAAAATGATCGGTAGCAGTTATTTTGCTTTCACTATCGTTTATATCCGAACCCGCTGTTTCGGTTTGATACACCGCTAACTGTTCCAGGCTAATGTCTTCAATACTTACAATTTCGTCATATATTTCATCCTCAATATCCTGGTGAAAATATTCAGTTTTGTCTTCATATTCAGGTACGGGTTCACTTTCTGTGCCTTCAACCTCTTTATAAGCTTCTGTTAAATGCGCAGCGCCCGTATCTGCATCATTTTCTTCTGTAAGTATATGATCTTGGGCCTCAGCCTTACCTACATTTTGATCAACCTCGGCTATATTGGCAAACGGGTCGTAAGCTGTTTCAACTGCTGTTGTTGTGTCCTCTTTTGCGCTTTCTTCTTCTGCTGCGGCCACATGTGTTGTTTCAATTTCAGCGATCGGTAAATCTGTATTAGTATTTGCTAATGAAGTTTCACGTACGCTTAAAGGCTTATCGATCCCGGCAATTTGCGCCGAAGTTACAACGGGTAAACTATCAGGCGTGTTAACTATTTTATATAAGGTAGCGGGATCAAAGTAAGTTACTGCCTTTTTTACATTTTGCGCTTCGCCGTTACCGGCAAGCAATGCTCTTAAAATGCCGCTTTGCGGAAATTCATTAACCAGCGACTGCACATCAATAGTATATGCATATTTAACATCAGCCGGATGGGCTAATACATCCCATAATGCATCATTGTCTTTATTATCTAAATATTCCACGCGGATGAAGCTACGAAATGGTTACCAATTATTAAAGGCCTTGTTTAAAATATCATCAATTATCTGTTTATCTATAGCCTGTATCAATGTTTGTTCCTGCGATATTTCATCGCCTGTATAGTTAATTGTTTTGGTAAAGTCCGTGTCAAAATCCAGCTTTTTATTAGGGTCGTTAGCTTTTGTACTATTAAATACAAATTTAACATGTACGGTAATGGATAATACAGATGCCCCGGCAATAGGCGCAACATTATTATTAGTGGCTTGTATAGATACCGGCGCGATATGAAAATCAGTAATAGCGCCGGTAAAACTGGCGTTACCTTCGCCGGCTACAATGCTCACACGCGTTGTAGTGCGTATCCTGTCTTTTAACGCCTCGGTAAATTGCTGGCTCAGGTTACTTACTACCAGCGCAGCGTTATTTTCAAAAAAGCCAACATTAACGGTCCTCAGCTCATCCGGGATAGAGAGACTTTTTAACGAATAGCATCCGGGACTAAGAAAAAACCAAAGTGCCCAATGTTACAACAACCCCCAATAATCTTTTCATCCCTGTTTATAAATTTAATTCTTTGATCTTCCGGTACAATGTTCTTTCGGATATGCCCAACTCATTGGCCGCCAATTTGCGTTTTCCTTTATGCTTTTTTAACGCTTTGCGTATCAGGTCTGACTCTTTTTCAATAAGCGATAATGACTCTTCTACCTCTTCGGCATCATGTGTTATATTATAAGCGTCGGCATTGTTGTTATTGGTATTATTAACGGGCTGCTGCAAGGTAAATTGTGCTTCCTGGTTACCGGGTAATTCAATATCGCGGTATAGTTGTTTTAGCGTTTGCGCATTGTTGGCGTAGTTTGGTGTAACCCCGCCATGCTCTATCATTTCGGCAACCAATTTCTTTAGTTCGATCATATCGCGCTTCATATCAAACAAAACTTTGTATAAGATATCACGCTCAGAAAAATCTTCCTTAGGCTGGTTTTCAATGCGCATAGGCAAATTACGCCCACTCGCCTCATGCGGAATATAGGTAAGCAACGTTTGGGCGGTAATTACACGGTCGCGCTCCAATACGGCTAACTGCTCGGCCATGTTTTTTAACTGGCGCACATTGCCCGGCCACGAATAATTAATTAGTACCTGTTGTGCATCCTCATCTAACTGTATAGGCGGCGTGCGGTATTTATCGGTAAAATCTGACGTAAACTTGCGGAACAATAAATAAATATCTTCCTTCCTGTCGCGCAAGGGCGGTATGCGTAACGGAACAGTATTTAAGCGATAGTACAGATCTTCCCTGAACTTGCCATTTTTAACCGCCTCGTAAACGTCAACATTGGTAGCGGCAATTACCCGCACATTTGTTTTCTCAACTTTTGACGAACCTACCCTGATGTATTGCCCCGACTCCAATACCCGCAACAAACGGGCCTGTGTGCCCAAAGGCATTTCGGCAATTTCGTCCAGAAAAATAGTTCCACCATTTACGGTTTCAAAATAACCCTTACGCTCGCCCACGGCGCCTGTATAGGACCCTTTTTCGTGCCCGAATAATTCAGAATCAATAGTCCCTTCGGGAATGGCGCCACAATTCACTGCTATGAACGGCCCATGCTTGCGCGGGCTCATCTGGTGAATAATATGCGAGAATACCTCTTTACCACTGCCGCTCTCGCCGGTAATTAAAACAGATATATCCGTTGGCGCTACCTGGTTAGCAATATTTATAGCCCGGTTTAATAAAGGCGAATTGCCTATAATACCGAAGCGTTGTTTAATTTCTTGTATTTCCATGGTTTTTTTAAAGAACCAAGAGTCAAGATTCAAGAATCAAGACCTGTTCAATTGTCATTATTTTAAATTATCCCTGAATGCAAAAATCATTTTTTGAACTTCAGCAGTAAGCATCAGACATTCTTTTAATCTTTCAGTATTTCCATAATTTCTTCTTTCGCAGATAAGCAATTGCGTTTCCAATTCAAAAGAAGATGTTAGCGCTGTAGTTAAGAACTCGGAAAAATGATTAATTGTTCGTTTCCCTGAACCCTCTGCAATATTAGAAGGGATTGAACAAGAGCATCTATTAATTTGATCTATTAAGTTAAATCGTTCGTTTGTTGGCAAATCAGCAATATAATACAAAGCTAGGTCTGTAAGATCCATAGATTTTTGCCATATCTTCAAGTTTTTAAAATTGTGCATATACCTGTCTTTCTTGGCTCTTGAATCTTGGCTCTTGGTTCTAATCAACTATTCTTCCCATCAGCGTTGCCGAGGTACTGAGTTCGGCCAGTACATTTACATATTGGCCGGGTTTATATCTTTCATCTACCGGAAAAACTACCATAGCATTTTGGTCGCTTCGCCCGCAATAGTCATTTTTTGATTTTTTAGAGAAACCCTCTATCAGCACTTTTTGCACTTTCCCAATTTGCGCCTGTAAACGTACCAGCGAATATTTTTGCTGTAAAGCAACTATTTCTGTTAACCTTGCGGCTTTAACCGGTTCGGGTATATCATCAGCATAACGTTTGGCGGCTAAAGTTCCGGGGCGTTCTGAATACATAAACATATAGGCAAAATCGTATTGCACATACTCCATCATGCTTACCGTTTCTTTATGTTCTTCTTCAGTTTCGGTACAAAACCCGGTTATTACATCGGTTGAGATGGCACATCCCGGTATGATACGGCGGATAGCATCTATCCTGTTAATATACCATTCGCGGTCATAAGTACGGTTCATTAAATCAAGTACACGGCTATTGCCCGATTGTACCGGCAAGTGAATGTAATTGCAAATGTTATCGTATTTGGCAATGGTATATAAAACCTCGTCGGTAATATCCTTAGGGTGCGAGGTTGAAAACCGCACACGCAGATCAGGGCTGATTAGGGCTACCATTTCTAATAAATTGGCAAAGTTGACCTTAATTTCTTCCTGTTTCTCACCTAACTCTTGGCTCTCGGCTCTTGACTCTTGACTCTCTCCAGCCCACTTATATGAATCCACATTTTGCCCCAGCAATGTAACCTCCCGGTATCCCCGGTCAAACAGATCAGTACATTCATTGATAATTGAGTGCGGGTCGCGGCTGCGTTCGCGGCCGCGGGTAAAGGGCACTACGCAAAACGAGCACATATTGTCGCATCCGCGCATTATGGATACAAAAGCATTAATGCCATTGCTGTTTAAACGCACCGGGCTTATATCCGCGTAAGTTTCCTCGCGGGATAGTAATACGTTAACCGCCTTTTGGCCACCGTCAACCTGCTCAATTAAATTGGGCAGATCGCGATAAGCATCAGGGCCAACCACTACATCAACTAATTTTTCTTCTTCTAAAAACTTCGCTTTCAAGCGTTCGGCCATACAGCCCAACACACCAACCACCATTCCGGGGTTCTTCGATTTTGCAGCTTTAAACTCTTTTAACCGGTTACGCACACGGGTTTCGGCATTTTCACGAATGGAGCAGGTGTTGATGAAAATAACATCGGCATTGGTATAATCAGAAGTTGTTTCAAAGCCTTTTTCTGATAAAATTGAAGCAACGATCT
>JABDBT010000030.1 GCA_013288465.1 Bacteroidota bacterium
TTGAACGACAGGTACCAGATCACCAAAGACGGCCAGGTATTAGCCGTTGACCTTGATTATTCGAAGTTTAATAATGCCAACAACGCGCAGTACCAAACAGATTACTTTTTACCTAATGGCAGCGTACAACACCCTTCAACTTTTTTACGCAATCAAAGCCCATCGGTAATTGATATCCATACCGCCAAGGTTGATTACACGTATCCTATTACCAAAAGCTTAAAATTTGAATCGGGCGTAAAATACAGCGATGTAAAAACCGATAATGATTTGGAAGCACAGCTATTAAAAAACGGCACCTATATAAATGATACAACCCGTACCAACCGTTTTATTTATGACGAAAAGGTATCGGCTGCTTATGTAAACTTAAGTAAGGATTATAAAAACACTTCCATACAGTTTGGACTGAGGGGCGAGTACACCTCCTCTACCGGCGATTTGGTGACTACCAACGAGGTGGTAAGCCGCAGTTACTTTGACCTGTTCCCAAGCTTTTTCATCAACCATACTTTTTCAGATAAACATCAGCTGGGATTTTCGTACAGCCGCAGGATAGACCGCCCGGGATATGATGACCTTAACCCCTTTGTATATTATCTTGACCCTTATACCTATCAAAAAGGCAACCCTTTTTTACAGCCGCAATACACCAACAACTTTGAATTAGATTATACCTATAATAAAACCATTAGCGTTAACATTGGCTACAGCCAGGTAAGCGACGCTATAACCCAGATCATACTTACCGATACTGCTAAAAAAGCCACTTTTCAAACCAACCTGAATTTACAAACTCAAAACTCCTATTATATCAGCATCAATTCGCCCTATACCATAGCCAAATGGTTTACCGGTAATATTAATGTGAACGGCTTTTACAACCAGTTTAAATCAAATTCGATATTAGGCGCAAATTTGAACAGGGGGCAGGCTGCTTATAATGCTAAAATAACGCAGTCGTTTTTGTTCAGCGGGTTCAGGGCCGAGTTATTGGAGAATTATCAATCTGCACAAACCTACGGGCTTTTTGAAATCAAACAACAGTACAACCTTGACTTTGGTATAAGCCGTTCATTTGCCGCTAAAAAAATGAATGTAAAGTTTTCGGTAAGCGACATATTTAATACACGCACCAACAATGTTGACCTGAATTATCAAACCGACCAGATACAGATCATGCAGAAAAACGAAACCCGCATTGCCCGGCTAACCTTTACCTATAATTTTGGCAACAGCAAGATCAAGGCCCGTAACCACCAAACCGGCGCCGAAGATGAAAAAGGCAGGGTGAAGGGGGCCAATTAGTTTGCAGTGGGCAGTTTGCAGTAGCCATTTTAATTTTTCTTGCAGTGGATGGGTTGCAATTTTAATTAAAGCTGCAAACTGCCCAGTACAAACTTAGCAACTGCAAACCGCTATCTGCCCACTGCAAACTGAGCTACTGCCCCGCCATAAACACTGCGTTGCTAAACAACAGCTTGCCGTTTTCCCAAAAACTACGGAACAATGGGTCATCAACCATATACACTACCGAGCCGCGGCCTAAGTGTTGAACGCCCAGCAACATACCGTCTTTGATCTTCTCTTTGCTTTTTTGGCCAACAAAACCTGCAACAAGATTATCCTTTTTAATAGTGCCAACATTCCAGTTGCCATCGCCTAAGGGTTCATAAATATCATCGTTTAGTTTTAACGAGTAGTAGTATTTAGGCAACCCAAAACCCAGCGGGTGGGTATTGTCAATAGTTAACCTATAAATAGCGCCGGGCACTGTAGCGCTCGTTGCATCGCGGTCGCGGTTTTCATAAACCATATCTACCGTCGGGTGATCCTTAGCGCCGGTTTTGTCATCCTTTTTATCTTCCTTCTTTTTAATATCAAAGCCTTTTTTATCAACCAATTGCCCAACGGCATTTTCTATAGCTATCAGCTTGCCGCCATCTCTAACCCATGCCTGTAACCTGTCCGAAGGGAAATCCATATACCTGCCACCCGGAAAAATGGCGATATCAAAGTCGCTTAATTTAACCCGGCCCAAATCGTTGTATTTTACCAGTGTAACGGGGTAGCCTATTTGTTGTTCAAAAAAATGCCAAACCTCGCCCATGGCCTCACTGTTTACCCCATCCCCGGCAATAAGCATCACTTTGGGCGGAGCCATATATTTGATATGATCCGAGCCTAAATCCGAACCCTTATCTACAAACCCCGATGTTAATGGCATCAATTCGCGCTTGTAATTAGTTGCCAGGCGGGTTATAGTTTGCGCAAAATCAGCGCGGTCGTTGCCTGCTTTAGTGATGATCAATGAACCCGCCTCAAACTTTTTTCCGCCTGCTTCAAATGGTGTTTCGGTATAGCGCACTTTTATCTTCTCCTTTAACAGGGCTGCCAAAAACTTTACATCCTCAATAGATTGCCATGCACATACATAAGCATAAGCGCTGGCGGGCGCAACAGGTACGGTTTTTATTGCGGCCATTCCCTCGCTTCCCGGTTTTATCGATTCCGTTACACCATAGGCATTTAAACCATAAGCATAAGGCAAGGCCCAAGCGGTAATATCATAGGTGATAGAATCGGCAACAAATGTTTTAGGCTCAAGCAATACATTCAGCAAAACAGATTTTGGCTGATAAGCATTAATAACCATATCACTTTGCCCGATAGCAAACTGCTCCGTTTTCCCGTTAAAATAATTGAACCCGGTAGCGCTGCTTTTTACCCCGAAGCCATATTGTATGCCGTTACGGTCGAGCGTTTTGGCCAGTGCGGCCATTTTATCCTCGTTATCGTTTTTAATAACGTAGGTTTTATACTCGCCCGGCGGGTTGGCGCGGCTGTTTTCAAAATACTTTTTAAATTCTTCCACGGCCCTTTGCGCATAAGCCGACCCGGTTTCGATAGTGCTTAAACTATTAGAAAGGTGATGCGCAATACGGTCGGCAAGGGTCAGAGTATCGCCCATGCGGGTAACAATAGCCAAACCTGCGCCAATGCCGCCCTGCTCATACGTCATGCCGATAGACCCATTATATATAGGATACGTATCGCCATACGATGGGTAAAGCAGGTCGAACTCCTGTTTGGTAAAATATAACCAGCCGTTCTGATCAAAATATTTAGCGTTGTTTTTACCGATGATAGTTTGAAACTCCTTTTGCCATGGGGTAATATCCTTATGAAAGGGTTCGGCTGCTGGCGCGAAATAATACGGTGAGTTAGACCCCTGTTCATGAAAATCAACATGTATTTGTGGCAGCCATTCGTTAAATAAGGCCACCCGCGCCCGTGTTTCTTTTTGCGTTTGCCAGGCCCAATCGCGGTTCAAATCAAAATAATAATGATTTACCCGCCCGCCTGGCCATGGTTCGCTATGCTCACGTGCCGCCGGATTAGCATCGGGCTTTTCGCCCTTAACAGAATTATAAAAATTAACATACCTATCGCGCCCATCAGGGTTTAAACAGGGGTCAATAACAACAACTGTATTTCTTAGCCAGGGCTTGGTACGCGTATTAGCCGGGTCAACCATATCATACAAAGTTTGCATAGCCGCCTCGCTCGAACTTGGCTCATTACCGTGTACGTTGTAGCTCAGCCAGACGATTACAGGAGTAGTGGCAGTAGCGGTGGTAGTGGCAGTTGAAGCCGTACTGCTACTGCCGCTGCTACTACCACTACTAATCCCCGCTAAGCGTAAATTATTATGTCTTATTTCTTCCAGGCGGCCAATGTTTTCGTCGGATGCGATGAACATCGCCAGCAATGGGCGGCCCTCATTGGTGCTGCCGTATTGTACCAGTTTTACATTTTTTGATGCTTTGGAAACATACCTGAAGTACTCAACAATGCGGTAATGGTACGTAAACTGGTCGCCCAGCTTATAGCCTAAAAACTCGGCGGGCGATTGAATTTTTTGCGAAAAGGACGATAAGGCCATGCTTAGCCCCAAAAACAGCAGTGATAATTTTTTCGACATACGGTTGATTGTGTAAAGGCTAATGTAAAGAAAATTAACTATTCCGTCATGCCCGTACTGTTAGATAAAATTTTCCGCCCTGTTTCGTCGATAAAAAAGCCCCGTTCGCCTACAGCTACATGCCATACGTCTATTACCCCAAAAACCCAAATTAACCTTTGCTGATTGCCGCTGTCAGAGAGGTGTAATTCAGGAAACGAAACATAAAACATTAACAATCAAAATATTAAAAACATGAAAAAATCAATCCTTTTCTTAATCGCTATCACACTTGTAGTATTAGGTTCAGTAAACTTTACTTACGCAGCCGCTAACAGTAACGACACCACAGTCACTTTATCAGCCATTGGCGCTTTTACCAAAATTGAAGCCCGCGGTAATGTCCAGGTTATGGTTGCAACCGGCGACAAAAACGCAGTAACTGTTGACAATAACTATTATGCCGAAAGCGAACTGGTACAGGTTGAAAGCGGTGTTTTGCGCATAACATCATACAGTGCAGAAAAATTGGTAGTTTATGTAACTGCAAAGGATTTGCGGTCGATAGCCGCTTATGATAATGCAATCGTAAAAACAGACGGTAAAATTGCGCTGATCAGCCTCGATGTAACCTTATTCAATACTGCTTATGCCGGTTTAAATTTAGATAACTACTCCGCCGACGTTACCGTAAACGACCAGGCTAAAGCCGATTTAACCGGCAACGTGGAAGAATATAGCTTAAACTACAGCCATTCATCAACAGTAAACCGCACAATGTTAGTTGCAGATAACGCTACTGAAACCTTGGATACTATATACACTGCCCCAAGGCACAAACATCATTCAATAGCTATTAACAGCTAATACTCTTTAAATATATTATACCTAAACCTTATCAAATAAAAAAGCCATTCTTTGAAAAGAGGAATGGCTTTTTGTGTTGTATCAATATTTCAAGATTAATCATTTTGATTTTTGTTTGTAAATGTGTTTGTTAGTATATGGAAAAAGGTGAGACAAAAAACGTTTATAAGGTTTATAACAAGATTGCCCATTGGTTTTCTGAAAACAGGTATGCCGGATTATTGGAGAAAAATTACTTAGACAACTTAATAGAGCACTTACCTGTTGAAGGCGCTGTTTTAGATTTAGGCTGCGGTACAGGAAAACCAATTCTCGAATACCTGCTCAGTCGAAATCTTAATGTTACCGGGGTTGATGCAAGTAGCGAAATGCTTGAAATCGCCAAAACAAACTTTCCGTTAACAGAACTTATTTTACAGGATATGCGATTGCTTAATTTAAGCAAGCAATTTGATGCAATAATTGCATGGGATAGCTTTTTCCATTTGCCTGCAGTTGATCAACCGGCGATGTTTAAACTTTTTGCAGAACACCTTAACCCTAACGGAATTTTACTTTTTACTTCGGGGCCAGCGCATGGAGAAGCATGGGGAATGAACGGTGGGGAAAATTTATTTCATGCATCCCTAGATTCGGAAGAATATGAATATTTATTGGGCAAACATCATTTTAAAGTGCTGAAACACGTTGTGAAAGATCCTGATTGTGGCTATGCTACCATTTGGATGGCACAATATCCCTCAACAGTCAATTGATCAACTATTTTTAAAGGAAGCCGGTATCCCCAACCTCAATTCACCCAAAAAATCTGCACATTTGCATATCTGCACATTTACACATCAAAAAAACATGACCCCCAACCAGGCCCTGCAAAAATATTTCGGATACAGCGAGTTCAGGCACCAGCAGGAGGACATTATTCAGCATATTTTAAATAAAAAGGATGTTTTAACGCTCATGCCCACCGGCGGCGGTAAATCATTATGTTACCAGTTGCCCGCTATATTATTAAACGGGTTAACCATTGTTATTTCGCCACTCATAGCCCTGATGAAGGACCAGGTAGATAGCCTGAATGTAATGGGCGTGCCCGCAGCTTTTTTAAACTCTACCCAAAACCCGGATGAACAGGCGCGCATTACTACCGGCCTCAAAGACGGCCACATCAAATTATTATACCTGGCGCCCGAGCGGTTGTTTGGTTCGGAAAGTAAGCTCATTGGTTTTTTAAAAACATTGCCGGTTGTACAAATAGCTATCGACGAGGCGCATTGCATATCCCAATGGGGGCATGATTTCAGGCCCGAATACCTGATGCTGGCCGGGTTAAAAAACGAGTTCCCCAATATCCCGGTCATAGCGCTTACTGCTACTGCCGATAAGCTGACCCAAAAGGACATTCTTGATAAGCTGGCGCTCAAAAACCCGGCTATATTTATCTCGTCCTTTAACCGGGCCAATATTACCTACCGGGTTATGCCCAAAAAGAACAGCTTTATCCAGTTGCTTGATTTTTTGGGGGACAGGAAGGATGAGTCGGGCATCATTTATTGTTTGTCGCGCAAATCAACCGAGGCTTTGGCTGCCGATCTGAAAGCTGAAGGTTATTTGGCCGAAGCCTATCATGCCGGATTGGATCACACGGTTAAAGCCCGCAACCAGGAAGCTTTTTTGCGCGATGATGTAAAGATCATTATTGCCACGATTGCTTTTGGTATGGGTATTAATAAATCAAATGTGCGCTACGTGGTACACATGGATATGCCCAAAAACATTGAAGGCTATTACCAGGAAACGGGCCGTGCGGGCAGGGATGGGTTGCCATCTGCCGCCATGTTATTCTATTCGCCGGGTGATGCCCTTAAACTGCGAAAGTTTGCCGAGGTTGACAACAATGTGGAGCAAACCCGTATCATGCTTAAAAAGCTGGATGATATGGTAAAGTATTGCCAGTTGCCTACCTGTCGCCGCCAATATTTACTGAATTATTTTGATGAACACTCCCCCGATAATTGTGGCTCGTGCGATATTTGTTTAAGCGAGTTCACCAAGTTTGATGCTACGCTGATAGCCCAAAAGGCGTTATCAGCCGTTTCGCGGTTAAACCAGCGCTTTGGCAGCACTTATGTGATCGATCTTTTACGGGGATCGAAAAATCAAAACATCCGTGAGGAACATAAACAGCTAAAAACCTATGGCGTAGGCGCCGATATCAGCAAAACCGACTGGCAGCGCTACCTGCGCGAACTAACCGCATTGGGTTATTTACAGGTTACCGACGATGCCTACCCGGTTTTAAAATTAACCGCCAAAAGCGATGCGGTATTAAAAGGGCAGCAGACCGTTGAACTAATAGCCACACAAACCATAGAGGAACCACACCCAACCGAAGCTTTACCATTTGAGGCCGACCTGCTATCCGTATTAAAAAATACCCGCCGCGAGATGGCGTTACTGGAAAATATACCGGCTTATATTATTGTTGGCGATAATACTTTGGTTGAAATTGCCACCTACCTTCCGCAAAGCCTTGATGAGTTGCGCCTTATATCGGGCTTTGGCGATATTAAGCTGACACGGTATGGCCGCGAGTTTTTGGAGCAGGTGAAAATGTTTTGCCACCAAAGGGGTTTACCGTCAAAAATGAACCAGAAAAACAAAAAACGCGAGCGGAAACCGAGAGCGGAGAAGGCAACGGCACCTATGCGCAATAGCGATACCCGTTTGGTTAGCCTTAATTTATACCGCGTTGGTAAAAGTATCCCCGAAATAGCTTTAGAGCGCAGCCTGGCTGCTTCAACTATTGAAACTCATTTAAGTTATTTTATTTTTACCGGCGAAATGGATGTCTTTGATATGGTGACCGAAACGAAATTACCGGCCATTAAAGATGCCATTGAAAGTTACGGCGCCGATAGGTTATCGCCGTTAAAAGAAGTTTTGGGCGATGATTATACTTACGGCGAAATCAAAGCCGTGGTGAGTTGGATGAACAGGAAATAAATGTAAATTAATAACATAAAAAGCGGGGGCCGCGTACGACTCCCTGGATTACCGTGTATAACACCTCTTTTATAAAAGATCCTTGCCAGCCCTCTTTGCGCGCAGCGGAGAGAGGGCCGACCAGCGAAGCGTCGTCGGGGTGAGTAATCGCCGCCAGTGCATTGGGCAAATGCGCTCGGCGAGGACTCACCCTGTCATCGCTAAGTCGCTCGACCACCGTCTCTGCTGTAAACAGCAAAGAGGGTAGAGGAAAATTTGCATTTTGCTGGTTTTGTCACCAACAAACAGGAAATAAATGTAGAGACGCAACATTTTGCGTATCCAAACGATAATACCATTATGACCACCACAGGGCAACTATATCAACTATACCTGCAATACCCGGCTATCAGCACCGATACCCGCAAGATAGCCGTGGGCAGCCTTTTCTTTGCCTTAAAAGGTGATAAATTTGATGCCAATACTTTTGCGGAACAAGCCATAGCACAGGGCGCGTCTTACGCTGTGATTGATAATGCCCAATACCGGTTAAACGAAAAATACTTATTGGTTGATGATGTTTTAACGGCATTGCAGGAACTTGCACGCTATCATCGCAGGCAATTAACTATCCCGGTTATCGGACTTACCGGCACCAATGGTAAAACCACTACTAAAGAGCTGATCAACGCTGTTTTAGCACAGCACTTTAAAACATTGGCTACGCAGGGCAACCTCAATAATCATATTGGCGTGCCGTTAACCATTTTAAGCATTGATGCATCGCACCAAATAGCGGTGGTGGAAATGGGAGCCAACCATCAAAAAGAGATAGAGCTGCTTTGTAGTATTTCGCAACCAACACATGGGTTAATTACCAACGTTGGCAAGGCGCACTTAGAAGGCTTTGGCGGGGTGGAAGGTGTAAAAATCGCAAAGGGGGAGCTGTATGATTATTTAGCCCCCTGGCCTCCGACAGTTGGCGGAGGAGTTCATGGCGGCGTAGTTTTCGTTAATAGTAACAGCAATACATTAATGGAAATGCAAGCCGCCCGGCATTTTGCAACTGCGCCTGTTTTTTATGGCGATGCTATTGATGACCTGGTAAGTGGCGAAATAACCGAAAACTCGCCTTTACTTAGCCTGCAGTGGACCAACAATACATCGGGTGAAAGCTATTCGGTTAAAACTAATTTAACTGGTGCTTATAACCTTGATAATATATTAGCGGCTATATGCATCGGTGTTTATTTTAAGCTGCCCGCATCCGAAATTAATAAGGGCATCGAAGGTTATCAGCCTCAAAACAACCGGTCGCAAATTGTGCAAACTGTCACCAACACCCTAATATGCGATTATTATAATGCCAACCCCAGCAGCATGTTTGTGGCTATTGAAAACATTGGCAAGCTGACAGCAGACCGTAAGGTGCTTATTTTGGGCGATATGTTTGAACTGGGCGAAGAATCAGCAATGGAACATCGGGCCATTATTGAAAAAGCATTAGCCACAGCAGTTGATGAGCGGATATTTATTGGTTCGGAGTTTTTTTCTGTGAGTCCGAAAGTCGGGAAGTCCGAAAATCGGAAAGCTGGTTCTGTCTATTATAGAACGGTTGAAGAGGCTATAAGCGCATTAACATCAAATCCGATAAAAAACTCAACCATTCTTATCAAAGGCTCAAGGGGCATGGCTTTAGAGCGGTTGGTTGGGTTGTTTTAAGCGAACGTCAATATTGCACAGTACAGGCTCAACATCAAAAAAATCTTTTTATATTGAGCGCGAAAAGCCTTTATCACAATGAAAAAACTGTTGCTGTTTTTTTGCTTCATTATCCTGCTTAATAATATAAGTTACTGCCAAACCGAGAAAAAATTCCCGAAAGTAAAAATGGGCGTGCAATCAACCGGCAGTCCCGAAATAAGTTTAAAACTTATAGCCCGCATACAAAGCTATAACGCGCTTACCAGGAACGCAGGGGACATATTCGACAAATCGATCAATTCGCCAAAATCTGTCCTTATTTTAGAGAAAACAGTTAATGGTAAAACCATAAAAAAGCTTTACGTTAATAACCTCGAGGGTGGTACAACTACGGTTTACGAGGTTAATAATGGCTTTAACAAAGTGGCCGAAATTAAACACGCGTTTAACCTTGAAGATTCGGGCCTTTTTAAAGAAACCAATTTCCCGGGATATGCTTTTAAAGCGCGGAAAGCTCAACCCAATGTGTTTATTGGCAAGCCTGTTGAAATGTGCCTGTCGAACAACAACAGATATTTATGGATACCCTATTACCGGCGCGATTATGATAAACTGGCAACAGAGCCATCGGCAATTGCCATAGTTGATGTTGACAGCGATAAAATTATTAGGGTAATGCCAAGCGGGCCGCTACCTAAAATGGTAGCCTGTTCGCCCGATGATAAGTATATTGCCATAACCAACTGGGGCGACAATACCGTTCATTTGATCGATATCAGCTCGGGCGACCCCATGAAATACCAATATGTGGCCCATTTTGTGGTTGACCATCAAATGAACCTCAATTTTGCCAACCCGGCAATAATTGACCGCGACCAGGATTGCGGCTTATGCCTGCGCGGGACCGTTTTTACACCCGACAGCAATTACCTGTTGGTTGGCCGAATGGGCGGCGGCGGAATAGCCGTGTTTAATACCAAAAGCAAAAGTTATTTGGGCAGTATTTACGGTACTAAAAATAATGTGCGCCACCTGGTAATTAATGGCGATAATTTATATTTAAGCTCCAACAAAGATGGTTTCGTTGAAAAAACCAAATGGAAAGACATCCTTACTTTTTTCCTTGCCGGGCAGGGGCAAAAGAATTTGCAATATAAAAACTGGCAAACAACCTTTACCGGTTTGGGCGCCCGCACCATTAGCGTAACAACGGATGGGGCTTATTTATTTGCAAACGCCAACATGGAATCGAAAATAAGCATTGTGCGTACTAAAGATATGGCAACCATAGGCTTCGTTAATGCCGACCCCTACCCGGTAGGCATGGTGATGGACCAAAGCAACAATTACCTGGTAGTTACCGCGCAGGGCAGGCACAATAAAGGCGGAAATTCGGTAATGATATATGCTATTACGAGGAAGAAGTTGTAGTGGTTAGAAAAGTTGTAGTGGTTGAAAACGTTGGAAAATATTGAATTGCGCGGTGATACGTTATGAGTTTTGGCAGGAATATCAAAATCCGAAATCGAACATTCGAAATCAACCACCCATTCCGCATTTAACATTCCGCAATCCGCATTAACCCTTCATCGCCAATTCCGCCACTTCCTGCCCAACCAAACTCCCCATGGCTACGCCCATGCCATTGCAGCGTACAGCGCAAAATACATTGGGTTCAACCTGCTTAACAATGGGGCTGATGTCATCGCCAAAACCCATGATACCACTCCACCAATAGTCTATCTCCGCATTTTGGCCGGGCAATATGATCTCGTTTAAATAGGTGGTTAGTTTCTCCTTTATGGGTTCTGTTTCGCCAAACTCCCAGGTTTCTTCGGCGGCAAAGTCGAGGTTTCGGCCCCCGCCAAACAGTACGCGGTTATCAATATTGCGGAAATAATAATAGCCTCCGTCAAAATGATAAGTGCCCTTTAATTTTAATCCGTGGATAGGTTTGGTCACCAATACCTGCCCGCGACCGGGTATAACTTTCAGCTCGGGGAATAGCTGATTGGCAAAAGCATTGGTAGCCATGATCACCTTTCCGGTTTTGAAATTCCCTTGCGAAGTTATAAGGATTACGGCATTATTCTCCTGTTCAATTTTTTGAATTTCGCACCCGTTTAATACCAATACGCCCAGGTCATATACCTTATTTAGCAGGGTGCGCATCATTTTGCCGGTATGCAGCTGCCCTTCAAACGGGTTGTATATAACCCGGCTTACGTTATGAAATCCAAAATCTGCAATTTTGTTGTTGGCTACCGAATAAATACCGTTGTTACCGATAACCGGCTTTAATAACGCATTAAGCTCGTCTATCCGCTCTATACAGCTGTCGCCTTTTTCGGCTTCATCAGCCAAAAATAATTCATGCCCCCCATGTTGCTGATAATCTATATTGGTATCGCCTAAATTTTGCCGCAATTGACGCAAGCCCCGCCAACGGTAACCGGCCATGCGCACAACCTCCTCAGCCGAAGAATGATTTAAAGCCGCAATTTGCTCTGATACCGTGCCAAAGCAAGCGAACCCCGCGTTTTTTGTACTGGCGCCTGTTGGTAAAAATCCACGTTCAAGCACCAGCACCTTTAATGATGGCTGTTGTTGTTTTAAATGCAGGGCCGCGCTTAACCCTACCAAACCGCTGCCTATGATAATGATATCCGCATTATCAATAAATGCCGTTCGCTCCCAGTATGAAAATGTGTTTGTTGCCAAAATAATTTGTGTTATTCAAAAGTATCGAAATTGATTGGTTGTTAATGAAGTAACTTCTTGTGAGAGCCGAGAACCAAGAGCCAAAAAAACAGGAACATAACGTGCTGCTTTTGCGTTTTCTATCTTGACTCTTGGCTCTCACTTCCGCAAACAACATTCTAATCAAATTCTAATTTTACTTTGTAAACAATTAAAGGTCATAGCTGTAGTAAATACAATCAAAAACCATTATGAAAAAGACAGCAAAATTACTCATCTTAATAGTGGCAATAGCTTTTGCCGCACCTAAGACTTATGCGCAGATTAGCGTAGGCATTTCGGTTAGGATAGCGCCGCCGCCGTTGCCCGTTTATACACAACCCCCTTGCCCTACCGATGGCTATTTATGGGAGCCCGGTTATTGGGCTTATGATGATGCCGATGGTTACTACTGGGTGCCCGGCGTTTGGGTTGCCCCGCCACAGGTTGGCGTATTATGGACCCCCGGTTACTGGGGTTATGACGGCGGCCTGTACGGTTTCCACGCAGGTTATTGGGGGCCGCATATTGGCTTTTATGGCGGCGTTAACTATGGCGGCGGATACGGCGGCGTAGGGTTTATAGGCGGTGGATGGCAGGGCGGATCATTCCGTTATAATACCGCGGTTGTAAATGTTAATACAACTGTTGTGCACAACACTTATATCGACCGTACCGTAATTAATAATACCACTGTTGTAAATAACCGCGCCAGTTTTAACGGCCCGGGTGGCATAACCCGGCAGCCGCAGGCACAGGAGCGCCAGGCTATGAATGAACAGCATATACAGCCAACAAGCCAGCAAATGTCGCACGAGCAAATGGCCGGTAAAGACCGTAACCAGTTGGCTTCGGTAAATAACGGACACCCAACAACTGCTGCTATGAACAGGGTTAACGGTCGGCCGTTTAATGAACAGGGGCAGGTGGCAACGTCTTCAAATTTAGGGCGTAATAATGCAATGAACAGGCCTGCCAATACCAATATTAACCGACCGGCAAATAATGTTCAGCAGCCGGCAAGGCAGCAACAACAGGCACCACAACAGCAACGCGCGCAACAACAGCAGGCACAGCAACAGCAACCACAACAGCAGCGCCCGCAGCCTCAACAGCAGCAGAGGGTACAACAACAACGCCCGCAACAGCAGCAGCGGGCACAACAGCAACGTCCACCACAACAGCGCCCACAGCAGCAGCAAAGGCCACAGCCGAGG
This sequence comes from Bacteroidota bacterium, assembly GCA_013288465.1. Next base: position 13,474 of record JABDBT010000030.1, read on the forward strand.
GACGAGCATCACCCGCAATAATATTCTTTAATAAAAACCCCGTTAAATTTAGCGGGGTTTTTTGTTAGTAGTAATTTTTAATTTTCTAACGGCCTAATGACTCTTTGCCTACTTAGCCCAACTAACAATTTCTAATTCCATTTTCGCTTTACTTTGCAAACTTTTATGTGTCATAACTGTAGTAACTAATTATACAGCTTCAATTATGAAAAAATTAGCAAGAATATTAGTAATAGCAGCGGTCATAGGTTTGGCCGTTCCTCAAACATACGCGCAGATAAGTGTAGGGCTATCCGTTAGGTTAGCGCCGCCGCCATTGCCCGTTTACGTACAGCCCGAATGCCCGGTTGACGGTTATTTATGGCAGCCCGGTTATTGGGCTTATGATGATGCGGATGGATATTATTGGGTGCCCGGTGTTTGGGTTGCCCCGCCCAGTTATGGCTTATTATGGACACCCTGCTACTGGGGTTATGATAATGGCGTTTACTTATATCATAACGGTTATTGGGGCCCGCACGTAGGTTTCTATGGAGGCATTGATTATGGTTTTGGTTACGGGGGTATAGGTTTTGCAGGCGGATTATGGGTGGGTCACTCGTTTCGTTACAATACCGCGGTATTTAATGTTAACCGCACTGTTATTCATAATACATACGTAAATCGTACAGTAATTAATCGTGGAGGAGGCAGCCGCGCCAGCTTTAACGGTCCGGGTGGCATCAACAGGCAGCCACGCCCCGAAGAACGTACAGCGATGAATGAGCGCCATATTGCGCCAACTCATACGCAAATGGCACACCAGCAAGTAGCGGCCAGGAACCCCGGTCAACACTTTGCAAGTAACCATGGCAGGCCCGCTACAGCAGCGATGGCCAGGCCTAACGGTCGTATGGCAAACAGCCCGGCAGCTAACCGGGTAAATACAGCGGCATCGCGTAATGCAGTAAGTCGCCAGGCCAATACAAACCGGGAACAACAACCACGCATGCAGCAGCAAAGGACACAACAACAGCGTCCGCAACAGCAACAAAGGGCTGAGCAACAACCCCGGATGCAGCAACAAAGAGCACAACAACAACGCCCGCAGCAACAACAAAGGGCCGAACAACAGCCACGGATGCAGCAGCAACGCGCCCCTCAACAAATGAGGCAGGAACAACCACGGATGCCGCAACAACAGCAACAGCGGCCACAGCAACAAGCTCGCCCCCCAATGGGTGGCGGTGGTGGCGGACAACCTCGCGGCGGTGGTGGTGGACAGCCCCATGGCGGCGGCGGTGGTGGACACGAAGGACATCACCCATAATCTTTTTAAGTTAAAGAATTAATATTGTTAAAAATGCCGAACACCGAATTTTGAATATCGAATAATGAAGTAAAAACTTCGGTGTTCAATATTCAGAATTCGGTGTTCGATATTAATTCTTTCGTGTGCTTTCTTAATTTGATAGCATTCGGGCCTGGAGGGCTAATTCATCCTATATGGTGCTATCAAATAAAACTCGGGTATTTGCACGTTAAATAAGGTATTATCCAATAAACGGCTCATTTGGTATTCGCCTTTCATGCTGCCCATGTCGGTTTTTAAGTTGCAGCCTGATACATATTCATGCGAGGTGCCGGGCTCAATAACCGGTTGCTGGCCAACTACACCTTCACCCTCTACTTCGCGTTTAGCGCCGTTCGAGTCGAAAATATACCAATGCCTGCCTAAAAGCCGCACGGCATAGTTACCCAGGTTTTCGATGGTTACCTTGTAAGCGAACATAAAATGATCATTAGACGGATTGGAATATTCCGGCTGATAGATCGTTTCTACTGAAACCTTAACACCATCTGTTATATAGGTAACCATTTTATGCTATTGTTTTTTCCAATTTTCGACTCACCTAAATCCTCTCCAAAGGAGAGGACTTGACTATCCTCGTTATAAGCACCCTCTCCTTTAGGAGAGGGCAGGGTGAGGCTTTTTTCAAATATATAATATCACTACAATATTATGTCATCTAATGCAAATAAATTTTCGTTTATCTATATATTTTTTACACATATAGCTAATTGTTAAACCATTATAGTTGCATTGTTGTTTCTGTAGATACGTAATTAAAATAGTTCGGGTTGTTTTCTACCTCAAATAAAATAGCTTCCAGCTCTTCAAAACTACCGGCAGTAACTAACCTCATGCGATATTCCTTAAAGTGATCGATCCCTTTAAAATAGTTGGCATAATGGCGACGCATTTCAAAAACACCGGTTTTAGGGCCTTTCCACTCAATAGATTTTTCCAAGTGGGTTTTACAGGCCAGTATCCGTTCGGCCATGGTGGGCTTGTCTAAATGTTCGCCGGTTTTAAAGTAATGTTTTATCTCCCTGAAAATCCATGGGTAACCTATAGCCGCCCTGCCAATCATCATGCCATCCACCCCAAATTCCATACGCCAGGCGGCAGCTTTCTCGGGCGAATCAATATCACCGTTGCCAAATATGGGGATCTCTATGTTAGGGTTCTTTTTGATCTCGCGTATCAATGTCCAGTCGGCAACGCCCTTATACATTTGCGAACGGGTGCGGCCATGTATGGTGAGGGCTTTTATGCCCACGTCCTGCAAGCGCATGGCTACTTCTTGTACGTTTTTGGTATTATCGTCCCAACCCAGGCGGGTTTTTACCGTAACGGGCAGGTGGGTTGCTTCCACAACGGCTTTGGTCATGGCAACCATTTTATCAATATCCTGCAGTAAACTGGCACCCGCGCCACGGCAAGCTACATTTTTTACCGGGCAGCCGTAGTTAATATCTATCAGGTCGGGGTTGGCTTTTGACGAAATTTCAGAAGCCTCGCGCATGTGCTCAATATCACTGCCGAATATCTGTATGCCAATAGGGCGTTCGTACTCAAAAATATCCAGCTTTTTCAAACTCTTGGCGGCATCACGTATCAATCCTTCGGACGAGATAAACTCGGTGTACATCATATCCGCGCCATTTTGCTTGCACACATAACGGAACGGCGGATCGCTCACATCCTCCATCGGTGCTAACAACAGCGGGAATTCACCCAAATCAATATTTCCTATTTGTACAGACATGCCTTATCTTTAAGCGCTACAAAAATACAAATTTTAAGCCGGATGATAAATACAACAGATAAAGCATTACATAACATCGATAATCAAATGCACCCGGCATTGCAATTATTGAGCTTTATATTGATTTTTTTAGCTGCCTTGATCATTGGAAATTTAGTTGGGGCAGGTATTGCCGCTGCTTTTTATGGTTTAAGTTCGGTAATGGATATAGCCCAGGGCAACTATACGGCCCCGCACGTAACTAACGCGTTATGGATAGTGCAAATAGCGGGTACCACTATCCCCATTTTTGTGGCGCCTGTGTTTTATGCCTATGTGATAGCCCGCGACCCGCAGGATTATGTTAAACCTACATTTCGCTTCCCGTTGATATTATTAGCATTGGTTTTTTGCATCATGTTTATCTCGTCGCCATTAATTGAGTTTTTATCAAACATCAACGAAAAAATGGTTTTACCGCAATTTTTAAGCGGCGTACAAAAATGGATGCGTGCGAGTGAAGACGCGGCCCAAAAACTTACCACCCTATTGCTAAAAATGAACAGCGTTTGGGATATGCTATTCAACTTAATAGTTATTGGCCTGCTAACCGCCATTGCCGAAGAATTTATGTTTCGCGGGGTTATCCAAACCATTTTTACCCGCTGGACAAACAACAAACATGCCGCTATATGGATAACCGCCATATTGTTCAGCGCTTTTCACATGGAGTTTTTTGGCTTCCTGCCCCGCCTGATGCTGGGTGTGCTGTTTGGCTATTTTGTGGCGTGGAGCGGCAGTATATGGCCTGCTGTTTGGGCGCATTTTATCAATAACGGCACCGCCGTTGTGGTAACCTACCTTTTTCAACAAAAAAAGATAAGCATTAACCCCGATGATCAGCATGTATTTAATTGGGTAGGGTATGTATTTAGCCTGGTAATTGTTTTATTTTTGCTGTATGTGTACCGCAACATCAGCTTAAATAAAAAACTGTTGCGGCTATATTAATGGAAAAAAACTGGGTCAGGATATTTACTTCGGCCGATTTTTACCGGGCCGAAATGGTAAAACAAGTGCTTACCGAACACCACATTGAAACAGTTTTAATGAACAAACAAGATTCATCACATCGCACATTTGGCGATATTGAGGTATATATTCACCAGGAAAATTTTAGCAATGCTATTGAGATCATGATCCTAAACCAACTATAAATTATGAAGGTACGCGCCATTACAGGGTTCTTTTTTATTATTGTTATGCTGGCCTCGGTTTTGTTGGGCCACTATGTATTTGGGGGCTTTTATTTATTGCTCTGCACATTTTGTTTATGGGAGTTTTACAGCAATGTTAAAAAAAGCGGCATAAAGCCCGGTAAATTCAGCGGGTTGCTGAACGGGGTATTTATTTTCTTTATCTTCTACCTGATAAATTATTCAGCAACGTTTCCCATTCCCGCGTTAACCGATGCTTTATTGGCACATAAATTACTTTTTCTGCTTCCATTAACATTAAGTATTGTATTTATACAGGAACTTTTTAAAAAATCGGGGCAACCATTCACCAATATAGCCTATACCTACCTGGGGCTGGTATTTACCATTATGCCTTTTACCTTTTTCCATGCATTGGCCTATGTAGATGGCAGCTTTAACTTCCATTACCCGCTGGCGTTTTTGCTGATGCTTTGGGCTAATGATACCGGGGCGTACCTGGTGGGCAGCAAGCTGGGTAAAACAAAGCTATTTGAACGGCATTCGCCTAAAAAAACATGGGAAGGTTTTATAGGCGGCATATTGATCACAGCCGGCGCGGCACTCATCATTAACCATTATTATAACGACCTGCTTTGGCAGCAGTGGGTAACTATTGGTGTGCTCATCAGCGTATTTGGCACCACCGGCGATTTGGTTGAATCGATGTTTAAACGCAGCATCAATATCAAAGACTCGGGCGGCATATTGCCCGGCCATGGCGGCCTGCTGGATAGGTTTGACGGCCTGCTAATAGCCGCGCCAATTGTATATGTTTACCTATACTTCATTACAAATGCTTAGTTTTGCATTAAAATACTAAAAACAATGACCATCCATAAAGAAGGATATACCTCCATTGCCCTGTGCATTCTGTTTATATTTTTGTTAAACGCTTTTATCCAGTTTTACTTTCCGCAAGCAATGGTGGTAAAATGGATCATCTATATTTTATCATTCGCGCTGTTTGTTATTATACTGCAGTTTTTCCGCAGCCCCAAATTAACTATTGAGCAGGACGAATCGCTGGTGCTTTGCCCGGCAGACGGCAAGGTGGTGGTTATTGAAGAAACCGTTGAAACCGAATTTTTAAAAGATAAACGCATCCAGCTATCCGTTTTCATGTCGCCCATAAATGTGCATGTTAACCGTAACCCTATTAGCGGTGTTGTAAAATATTTCAAATACCATCCGGGTAAATACCTGGTGGCCTGGCACCCCAAATCATCAACCGAAAACGAGCGGACCACCGTGGTAACCGAAAACAAAGCCGGTGTACAGGTATTGTTCCGCCAAATTGCCGGCGCTTTAGCGCGCCGCATTGTTTGGTACGTAAAGGAAGGTGATGTAGTTGAGCAGGGCGACCAGTTTGGGTTTATCAAATTTGGGTCAAGGGTTGATTTGTTTTTACCCATCGGCACACAAATTATGGTTGACCTGAACGAAGTGGTAAAAGGTGGCCGTACCGTATTGGCTAAACTGGCTGTACCTGCAAAAAAAGCCGATAAGGTAGAAGTGGCTGGACCTTTATCAACAGCACATGCTGAACCTGCCTTAATAATTGAGCATGATGTGGTTATGCCGCCTAAGAAACCGGCGGTTAAGAAAAGTGGTGCGGTTACAAAGGCAAAGGCTCCTGCGGCTAAGAAAAAATAGTATAACGATATACGAAGCTAAGGCTGGCGCACGCGTGTCGTGTGTGACCCGGCAGATATTTAGCCTGTATTACCTGTCCATTTGCAAATGGAACACGCTCCGCTCCCGCAAGCGTCCCGCTTGTGGCAAACAGACAAGTAATCAATAAACCAATCTTGGCACATGGCCTCCACAAGCGGGACGCTTGCGGGAGCGTTCGGGGGACAGCGTGGGACAACTCAGCCCAACCAATCACGCTCAAAAAACTTATCGCATTAAAAAGCCTTTCCGGAAAATCCGAAAAAGCCTTTAATATATTTACCTTGTAACGTCCTGAAATAAGTTGACACAAAAAGTGTTAACAAATGAAAGAACAAGAAGTTAAGAGTTATCAAAGGAAGACTCAAAAAGATTACAGTTTAGCATTTAAACTGGAGATTGTGAATTCGGTAGAAAAAGGCGAACTCACGTACAAGCAGGCTCAAGTGCGTTATGGTATTCAAGGCCGGAGTACCGTTTTGGTTTGGTTGCGAAAACATGGTAGATTAGATTGGAAAGAATCAGAAGCCATGAAAAAAGACACACCTAATAAAACGATCAGGGAATTGGAGAAAAAACTTAAACGGTTAGAACAGGAGAAGGAAGTGCTAAACCGGGCCATAGATATAGCCGACAGCCAGTTTAATACGGATATAAGAAAAAAGTATTTGAGCCTGTTGTCAACAGCTACAGAGCAGGCTCAAAGCGAGAACGGCGCACCGTTGGATTTGTAGCTAATGTTTTGGGATATAGCCGCCAGTACTTTTATAAGCACTGTAAAGAACAGGACCGAAAGGAAGCACAGGAATTACAGGTAAAACAACTCGTTGATAAAGAGCGTAAGGTGTTATCTCGCCTGGGTGGCAGAAAGCTTCATCACCAGATCAGGGATAACTTGCAGGCACAGGAGATCAAGTTTGGCCGTGATAAGTTATTTGCCTTGTTAAGAAAGCACGGGATGCTCATTTTGCCCAAGCGGCGGTATGTTCAAACCACGATGTCAAAGCATTGGTTAAGAAAATACCCTAACCTGGTCAAAGACATTGTTGTTAACCGTCCTGATGAGGTTTGGGTAAGCGACATTACTTATCTTAAAACAGACGAGGGCAATTGTTACTTGAATATGGTTACTGATGCTTACAGCAGGAAGATAATGGGTTATGCGATAGCTGATAATATGGAGGCAGCGCAAATGAAACAGGCCTTTCAAATGGCCATTAAAAACAGAAGGAATATTAATCAAGCGCTAATCCATCATTCAGACAGGGGATTACAATACTGTAGTGCAGAATATGTAAGTATTGCTAATACACATCAGATAAAAATGAGCATGACCGAGAATGGTGACCCTTATGAAAATGCTTTGGCTGAACGAATGAACAGAACGCTTAAAGAAGAGTTTGGATTGGGTTGTGTGTTAAAATCAAAGCTTCATGCAAAATTATTAACAGGGGAAGCAATATATCTATACAATAATTACCGGCCACACTTATCTTTGAAAATGAAAACACCGGAAAGTGTTTATAAACAAAAATCCCAGTTACTTGCGCAACTGGGACTATCGTAAATCTGTCAACCTATTTTAGGACGTTACACCTGTTCCTCCGCCATAGGGCGGATTAGGGGCTTAAACTCTTTTTGATTTGATACGGGCTGCTTTGCCGGTAAGAGCACGCAGGTAGTAAAGTTTAGAGCGACGTACTTTACCGTGGCTGTTTACTTCTACTTTATCAATATTTGGCGAGTTGATGGGGAAAATACGTTCAACGCCAATACCATTTGAAACCTTACGAACAGTGAATGTTTCTGATACACCTGCACTGTTGCGTTGGATAACAACACCCTGGTAAACCTGGATACGTTCTTTGTTTCCTTCCCTTATTTTATAATGAACACTTACAGTATCTCCGGCCTTAAATGACGGGAAAGCGTTAACTGTTACTGTTTGCTCTTCTACAAATTTTACTAAATCCATGATTTTAAGCTATTAAAGCGACTTTTAGCACCCTAAAAATCGGATTGCAATTATAGGGAAATTATTTTAAAATAAAAAGCGGATTTTTAAAATTTATGTGAGTGGTTGATTAAGTTGGATTATGTTGATTGAGTTACTGCTATTTAAACCGGGTTTTCAGGCCATCTCATTACACCAATCACACTTATTAAACCTAATCAACCACTCACCCAATCAACTTAATTAACCATTTTTAACTATTCATCCAACAAATCCGGCCTTCTAATCCGCGTTCGCTCAATGGCTTGTTCAAAGCGCCATTTTTCAATTTGGGGGGTGTTGCCGCTTAACAGTATATCGGGTACTTTATGGCCGTTCCAATCAGCAGGGCGGGTATAAACGGGGGCATCCAACAACCCGTCCTGGAAAGAATCAGACAGTGCCGATGTTTCATCAGACAGTACGCCCGGTATCAGTCTCACTACCGCGTCAACCAGTACAGCAGCCGGCAGTTCGCCGCCCGATAGTACGTAATCGCCAATGGATAGTTCGCGGGTAACGTATATATCGCGTATGCGCTGGTCTATCCCTTTATAATGACCGCAAAGAATAATGACATTGCCTTTGATAGAAAGCTGGTTGGCTATCTGCTGGTTAAGCGTTTCGCCATCGGGCGACATGAAGATCACCTCATCATAGTCGCGTTCGGCCTTTAGTTTGGTTATACAGGCTGCAAATGGCTCAATGGTCATCACCATGCCACTACCGCCGCCATAAGGGTAATCATCAACACTTTTTTGTTTACTGGTTGAGTAATCGCGCAGGTTATGTACAACAATTTCGGCGATGCCTTTTTTTTGGGCGCGCTGTAAAATGGAGTGTGCAAAAGGGCTTTCCAGTAAACCGGGCAATACAGTGATGATATCAAAACGCATGGGGCAAAGATAGGGATTAGAGATTAGTAAATATATGCCGTACCTACGGCACTCTTCCGTTACATTGGTTTAAGGCAACGGGTTAAAACCCGTTGTTATAAAATGTGCCGGTCCGATGGCCCTCTAAAAGGGTTTGCATTTCAGATACTCTAATTAACTAATACCCAATAACTAATTAACTCCTCCTATCAATAAACTTCACAGCTTTCCTGCCTGCTTCGGTAAATTGTATTTTATGTATTTGTTCGGTAGTAATATAAGTAACATGCGGGCTTACGCGCAGGCGGGCCTGCAGATAGGCGCGGATACGGTTATCGCAGGCTTTGCTGCCGTCGGCGGGTACCAGGTGCAGTAATACTTCGTCCATACCTATTTCATTGCTGTAAACCTCTACTACAAAATCAAGCACTTCTTCCATTTCGTTCAGCAGGTCAAACAGCGCGGGCGGGTAGAGCGTGGTGCCTTTAAATTTGATCATTTGCTTTTTACGGCCAATTATGGGCGATAGGCGCAAACTGGTGCGGCCGCAGGCGCATGGCGCATCGTCATAACTGCAAATGTCGCCGGTTTTATAGCGCAGCAGGGGCATCCCTTCAACACCTAAAGTGGTTATGGTAACCTCGCCGGGGGTATGGGCAGCTACAGGCTGGTTGTGTTCATCCAACAGTTCAACAATAACCAGCTCGGGCTGTAGGTGTCCGCCTCTGCCTTCTTTACATTCGGTAAAAGCGGTTTGCATTTCGGTAGAGGCATAGGTTGAATAAAGTTGTATATCCCAGGCTTCGGTAATTTTTTTACCTAATATATTATAGGCGTAATCGGCATTCCGGATATTTTCGCCGATGCAAACGGCTTTTTTAACTGATGTTTTATTGAGATCGATGCCGGCATCTTTGGCAAACTGTATCAGCTTTAAAATAAACGAAGGTACGGCCACAATGGCGGTAGGTTTTAACCTTTCAATAGTTTCCAGCTGCATGGAAGGCACGCCCGGCCCCAAGCGGATAATACCCGCCCCCAACTTTCGCAAACCCGAATAATAGGCAATGCCCGCCATAAACTGCCTGTCTAAAGTGAGCATTAACTGGTAGGTATCGGTGGCTGACCCATCGGCACAAACAAATGAATTGTATTCGTTATTGGTTAAACGGTTAAGGTCATTTTCGGTAAGCGCTATAGTAACCGGGCTGCCCAGCGTGCCCGAGGTAGAAGCATACTCGATCACCTTATCGCGGCTTACGCATAAAAAGTCGTTATTGCGCTTTTGCAGGTCCTCTTTGGTGGTGGTGGGTAATGATACCAGGTCGGCCAGCGTTTTTATAGATTGGATATCGATCTTATTTTTGGCGAACAACTCCCGGTAAAAAGGCGAATACAGGCTCAAATGCAACAACAATTCCGCCAGTTTTTGCTCTTGTATAGTCTTCGCGGCGCCTGCCGCCGTATATGCCTGTTGGGGTAAACTCATCTTATTTTTCTACGATCACCACA
>JABDBT010000031.1 GCA_013288465.1 Bacteroidota bacterium
AACACGCATTAACCTTATTGCTACTTGCCTTGCTGCACATATATTACCAAAAGATTTCAGTGGTAACCAGGCCGAATATTTAAATTATGTTTTGCATGATCTGCTGCCGGTCATCAAACAAAAAAGTTTAAGTAACCGCGTTGATATTTTTATAGAAGAAAGCGCATTTAGTGCCGATAATGCCTTCATGTACCTTGAAAAAGCCAAACAAATGGGTTTTGATATTACTGTACATGCTGATCAATTTACTACAGGCGGCAGCGAGGTAGCTGTAAAACTGGGCGCTGTTTCGGCAGATCATTTAGAAGCGAGTAAGGATGCGGAAATAAAAATGATCGCAAATTCTGGTACGGTGGCTGTTGTTTTGCCTGGTGCTTCGCTGGGCTTAGGTATGCCTTATTCCCCTGCCCGTAAACTACTTGATGCCGGGGCCTGCCTTGCTATTGCCAGTGATTGGAATCCCGGCTCGGCACCTATGGGCGACTTGCTGATGCAGGCAGCTGTAATAAGCGCGGCTGAAAAACTGAATACAGCCGAGGTGTTTGCCGGCTTAACGTATCGGGCGGCAAAGGCATTAAATTTATATGACCGTGGCACAATAGCCCCCGGAAAACGAGCTCATTTACAGGCATATCAATGCCGCGATTACCGCGAAATACTTTACAATCAAGGTGCGCTTAAACCTAATTTTTTACTTGTTTCTGAAATTCCTTATAAAGACAATTAGATTTGACAACTTTTTAAAAGTTGTCAAATCTCAACAGAACTAATGACTAACTACCAATAAACCAATGACAAAATTAATAGAATGCGTACCCAATTTTAGCGAAGGCGTTGACCTCGGCATTATTAAACAGATCACAGATGTTATCGAATCGGTTGATGGTGTGCGGCTGTTAAATGTTGATCCCGGCAAGGCTACCAACCGTACTGTGGTTACTTTTGTGGGCGAATCTCAACCGGTTATCGAAGCGGCTTTCCTGGCCATTAAAAAGGCAGGCGAACTGATTGATATGAGCAAGCACCACGGCGAACACCCGCGTATGGGCGCTACAGATGTTTGTCCGCTGATACCTATCAGCAATATCACTTTGGAAGAAACCGCCGTTTATGCACAGGCTTTAGGCAAGCGGGTGGGCGAAGAGTTAGGCATCCCCGTTTATTTATATGAATTTGCGCAGGCCAATAAAAGCCGTAATAATTTGTCGGTGATACGTGCGGGGGAATATGAAGGTTTCTTTAAAAAGATAAAATTGCCCGAGTGGAAACCCGATTTCGGTCCGGCGGAAATGGATGCCAAACGGGGCGCTACTGTAATTGGCGCGCGCGACTTTTTGGTGGCTTATAACGTTAACCTCAACACCACTTCAACCCGCAGGGCAAATTCCATTGCCTTTGATGTGCGTGAGGCTGGGCGCGTACTGCGCGAAGGTGACCCGGTAAGCGGGAAGATAATTACCGACGAGAACGGCAAACCCAAATCACAACCGGGTAGCTTAAAATCTGTTAAGGCCATAGGCTGGTATATTGAGGAATACGGCATAGCGCAGATCTCCATGAACCTCACCAACCTGAACGTTACGCCGCTGCATACCGCATTCGACGAAGTTTGCAATCGTGCCCAGGCGCGCGGGATGCGTGTAACCGGCAGCGAACTGGTAGGTTTGGTACCTTTAAAAACTTTGGTTGATGCGGGTAAATACTTCCTGCATAAACAACAACGCAGTACCGGCGTAAGCGAAAAAGAGTTGATAAGGATAGCGGTTAAAACAATGGGATTAGATGAACTTTCGCCGTTTAACCCCGAAGAACGGGTAATAGAATATTTACTAAAAGATAAAGCAGCAGAAAAACTGGTAAGCATGACGTTAGCCGATTTTGCCGACGAAACCGCCAGCGAAAGCCCTGCGCCGGGCGGTGGCTCAATTTCGGCTTATGCGGGGGCATTAGGGGCATCATTAGCCACTATGGTAGCCAATCTTTCGGCGCATAAAAAGGGTTGGGACGATAGGTGGGAAGAGTTTAGCAATTGGGCGGCAAAAGGGCAACAATATAAAGACGAACTACTGCGCCTGGTTGATCAGGATACCGGCGCATTTAACCAAATTATGGCTGCTTTTAACCTGCCAAAAGGCAGCGATGAAGAAAAAGCAAGCCGAAGCGAAGCCATACAGGCCGCTACCAAAAACGCCATGGAAATACCTTTCCGTGTAATGCAGGCCGCTTATGCCAGCATGGAAGTGATCAAAGCCATGGCCGAAACCGGTAACCCAAACTCGGTAAGCGATGCCGGGGTAGCCGCGCTTTGCGCTCGCACTGCTGTATTAGGCGCTTTTTTAAATGTAAAGATCAATGCTTCGGGGTGTAAGGATAAGACTTTTGTAGATGAGCTGCTCAATGAAGGAGCGGAGTTGGAAAGGTTGGCGATTGAGTTGGAAGGGGAGATATTGGGGATTGTTGCGGGGAAGATTGGGTGAACTTACAATATAATCTTAGACTGTGGATATAGTTAATTTGCGAAAGAATTTAAAGCGAATTAATAATTTATATTTTTTAAATAATCGAATTGAAATTATCTCGGAAAGTCTAAATTTAGGCTTTGATAATAGTTTAGTTTGATAGCACCTTAACCTTTAACTGCAATAATGGGATTACTAACGAATATTTTCGGCAAAAAAGAAAGCGCGATAAACTCGTATGAAGACTTTTGGGTTTGGTTTCAAGAAAATGAAAAAAACTTTTTTAATGTAGTAAAACAACAAAAGAATATAGAAAAGGATTTTTTTAATAAACTTTCGCCAAAACTCAATCAATTGAAAGAAGGCTTTTTCTATTTAACGGGAATGTTTGACAGTAACACGGCCGAGTTGGTTATTACACCCGATGGCATGGTTAAAAATATCGTTTTTGTAGAAGAACTTGTAAGTGCGGCGCCTCAAATTGAAGGCTGGAGGTTTACAGCTCTTAAACCAGCGTTGGATATTAAAGACACCAGTATTCAAATGGCGGGCTACAAATTCGACGAAAGTAATTTAAATTTTTACTCAAATGAGTTTAGTGCTTATCCCGATGAAATTGATATAACAATTATACATGATGATTTTAACGAGGAGAAAAGATCAACAATAACAAACGGTGTATATATATTTTTGGATAACTATTTAGGTGAATTGGAGTTTGCAACAATAATTGATAACTTAACAGTTGAAGGAAAAGATGGAGCACAAAAAGAATTAGTTCCAATCAATAAGTTGAAAGATTTTTTAAACTGGAGGCAAAAGGAATTTATAGAAAAATACGAAGATACCAGACGCAACACGGAAGACGACAGTTACTCAATACTTGAAGCTAAACTCGAAAATGGAATTCCATTGGTAGGTGCTATTAACACCAGTTTACTTAAATGGGAAAGTAAAGCTTCACATCCCTGGATTTTAAATGTAGAAATAAAATACAATGGTAAAAATAATAATGGATTACCGGATGATATAACCTATCAGCTTCTTAATGAAATTGAAAATAGTGTTTTAGAGGAACTCAAAGACTTTGAAGGCTTTTTAAATATCGGCAGGCAAACAGCCGATGGAGCCAGAGAAATTTATTTGGCTTGTAAAGATTTTAGAAAACCTTCAAAAGTCTTGCAAAAAATCCAGGTCGCTAATTCAAATAAAATAGAAATAAGTTATAATATTTATAAGGATAAATATTGGCAATCATTTAACCGATTTGATAGTAGTTTATAGGAAATAATTGTCTATCCCAACTATGTCCACGATCTGGCGCGCGAATGTCGGGCAGGGCAAAAAGCGTGGTTTTCTCGTGCCTTTATAGTCCCCTGCTAAGACTTGAAATTTCAAACGACATTTGACCAGAACCTTATTATTTTGTAAATTAGCTAAGTGGAAAAGCAACAAAATAAAGGGCTTGATTTTATCATAGATAAGCTGACAAATTCTATCGAAAACACTTTGACAAGTGAGGTTTTCGATACGGAAATTGTTAGGTTGACTGGTGCGGATACTAAACAAATTAAAAAGTCAGATTGGCAATTTGATTGGTTTAAAGAACTTAAAGACCAAACCAAAGAAGTCTATAAACTAACTACTGTTAACAATCCGACCATTATTCAAGGGCTTTTAAGCATCGAAGACAAGCAGGACCACATTTTTATGCATCTTATTGAAAGTGCCAAATTCAATAAGGGTAAAGACAAAGTATATTTTGGTGTTCCCGGAAACCTTGTTGCTTATGCCTGCAAAGTTTCGGTTGACAAAGGTTTTGAAGGCTTTCTTGCTTTTGACGCTAAGTCGGCACTTATCAAACATTATCAAGAATCACTTCATGCAACACATTTTCGTGGATTAAGAATGTTTATTGAAACGGGTGCAGCATTAAGACTTATCTCAAAATATTTTAAAAGCTAAAATCATGGGACTAATTAAAGAACCGAAGAATGTAGATCTATCAACAAAATCTGAGCCTTGGACAGAACAGGAACTTTCAGATTTTAGAAAGATAATGCAAGATATTAAGGCTAAAAATGCTAAACGTCAACTAAGAGTTTCTCAACTTAAAAGCAAGAAACAACCCACCTGATAGGCTGTTGAAACAGGTAAATAAACCAACTATGTACACCATCCCCTTTACCACCATCAACTGGTCATCAATCCCCAAAACAGAACACCCGGGAGAAGACGGAACAGCCTATTGGCAAACCCTAAACCTCGACGGGCTTAGGATTCGCGCAGTTGAGTATTCAGCAGGCTACTTAGCCGACCATTGGTGCCAAAAAGGGCATATTGTGCATTGCCTTGAGGGCGGTTTTATTACCGAAATGGAAAACGGGGAGAAATTTGCACTCACAAAAGATATGAGCTACGTGGTATCAGACGGCCTCAGTTCGCACCGTTCTTTTTCCGAAAATGGGGTAAAATTGCTGATTGTTGATGGTGATTTTTTGAAAGTTCCCGCTACTGTCTGAACCGCTGATTGAGCTGATTTTTGGATTTCGCTGATCCTGTCCGGCACTAAATCGCTTTAAGAGACAATCTCATTAATCCGCTTAATCTGTTTAATCAGTGATTCAGACAAGTAAACAGACAAATTATTACCTTTAACCTATGAAACCAAACCTCCTACTAATCGCCCTGCTGCTGAGTACTACAGTAGTATTTGCGCAAGAAAACCTGGTCAAAAACATCGCCGCCACCAACCCGCCCGATGTGGCTTTGGCGCCGCTGCGCTATTTAGCTTCTGACGAGTTGAAAGGCCGTGGCTTTGACCGACCCGAAATTAATATAGCCGCCCAATACATCGGCGACCAGTTTAAGCAGTTCGGCGTTAAAACTGTTGAAGGGGCAAACGGCTATTTTCAGCCCTTTACCTTAAAAATGTTAACGCCGGGTACCGGCGGACAGGTTACAATAGGCAATATGACCTTTAAACCCGGCGACGATGCCCTGCAACAACACGCGGGAGATGTTAACCTTAACGCACCGTTAATTTACGCCGGGCATATTATACCTGCTGATGTAGCGACCATGGATGTTAAAGGCAAAATTGTGATGGTTGATATGGGCAAAGGCGAGAATGCATCTGCCGGGCAGGATTTTATGCAGATCGGCACGCTTGCCGAACAGTTGAGTGCAAAAGGCGCTTTGGGTTTGGTTGAAAAATTGAATGGCAAAGCCGACTTATGGGGTCAAATAAAAGCTTATTTAATGGGTGCCCGCCCCGAGGACCCCGGGCAAACCAATAATTTGCCTGTGGTTATTTTAAACAACACGGCCGCGCTGCAAACTGCCGCTGTTAAAGATTTTACCGCCAATTGTACAATCTCCATCAGCGGGACTATCACCAAAGATATTAAGTTGAAGAATGTAATGGGTTACGTACGTGGTACCGACCCTAAATTGCGCGATGAGTATATACTATTGTCGTCGCATTACGATCATTTGGGCGTGGCTAAAGTGCCTCAAATGGAGGAAGGTAAATTAGATAGTATTTATAACGGCGCGCGCGATAATGCAACGGGCACCGCAGCGGTGATTGACGCGGCCCGGTATTTTGCCAAATATCCGCCAAAACGCTCGGTATTGTTTATTACCTATACCGCCGAAGAGGAGGGGCTGATAGGCAGCGAATATTATGCCGTTCACCCGCTTGTGCCGCTGAGCAAAACGGTATATAACTTAAATATTGATAACGCCAGCTATAACGACACCACGCTGATAACTTTAGTGGGGCTTGGCCGTACAACTGCCGATTCATCGATCATTAAAGCCTGTAAAACTTATGGGATGCATGTAAATAACGACCCGTTAGGCGGCAGCCTTTTTGCCGAAAGTGATAATTACCCGCTGGCCGTAAAAGGCGTGCCTGCGCCAACCTATAGCCTGGGCATGAAAACATTTGATGCTACTATTACCAACCGTTATCACCGCCTAAGCGACGAAACCGGTAATATGGATATGGCTTATGTGATGAAGTTTATAAAAGCCTACATCCTCGCCGCTAAATACATTGCCGATGATCCCGAACAACCCCGCTGGACAAAAAACGATCCGCTGGAAAAGGAATGGGTGAAGTTGTATAAGTAAATTGTAGAGGTACTCAAATACGGTCTGAATAGTATATATTAGCCGTTACTAAAATGAATACAGCTACCAATCAAACTGAATCGAAAAAAATAGGCTTAGCGCTGTCGGGCGGTGGCGTAAGGGGTGTTGCGCATTTAGGTGTGATGCAGGCCCTTACCGACCATGGTATCCGGTTTTCGCACTTGTCGGGCACCAGTGCGGGGGCTATTGCCGCGGCTTTTTTTGCCGAGGGATATGCGCCTAAGGAGATATTACAAATTATTAAAGATGCCAAACTGCTAAAATTGTTGCGCCCCTCACTGGGCAGTACGGGTTTGCTGTCTATATTGAATGTGCGGTTTTTAATTGAGAAATACATCCCGCATAATTCATTTAACCAACTCAAAACGCGTGTTACTATTTCGGCCGTTGATTTGGGCGAGGGGAAATTAGTTTACTTTACTGATGGCCAGCTTGATATTGCCATTTTAGCCTCTTGTTGTTTGCCGGGGATTTTTAAACCCATTATGATCAACAACCACATGTATGTGGATGGTGGGATACTTAACAATTTCCCGGTTGAGCCGTTGGTGGGTAACTGCGACCTGATCATTGGGTCGTGCTGTAACCATTTACCGGTAGTTACTGAAATTAAATCATTTGGCAACCTGGTTGACAGGGCAGCCATGATCGCCATTAATGCCAGCCTTAACAACCATAAAATTTTATGCGACGTAGTTATTGAGCCGCATGGCCTGGGTGGTTACGGCATATTTGACACCGACGCTGCCGAAGATATTTATATGATTGGCTATGAAGAGGGCATAAAAACCATTAAAGGCAACGAAATGCTGAAGGAGATTGTGATTTAGATATGAGATTTTAGATGTGAGATATGAGACCTCATCAAGGAGACGTACTAAATATAATTATCTTAGCTTCCGTTTTTAAATACTACAACCATGAAAAGGCGCTCATTTGTAAGATCAGCAATAATAGGCGGTGCTGCTACGGCTATAATTCCAACCACAGGTAAAGCCAACCCTAAAAATATGAATGTTGAATATTACGAGCTACGGGTTTACTTGTTAAAAGATGCTGTACAACAACAGCTGGTGGAAGATTATTTTAAAAATGCAGCCATACCCGCGCTAAACCGGCTTGGTGTTACACCGGTTGGCGTATTTACCGAAATGAAACCAACGGGGCAATCCAAACTGTTTGTAATTATACCCTACAAGAGCCTTGATCATTTTACTACCATAACCGATAAAATGAGTAAGGATGCCGAACTAAATGTCAAAGGCGCTGCTTACTTAAATGTGCCTGCTAAACAACCCGCTTATGAACGAATTGAAAGTTCATTATTAAAAGCTTTTGCCCATTGGCCGGCATTGGTGGCCCCTGAGAAGAAGGCCCGCATACTGGAGCTGCGCCAGTACCAAAGCGCCAGCGAAGAAGCCGGTAAACGAAAAATAGATATGTTTAACAACCAGGGCGAGATCAATATTTTTAAGCGCCTGGGCTTTAACCCGGTTTTCTGGGGCGAAACGGTAATTGGCGCGCAAAGGCCCAACCTAACCTATATGCTTACTTTTGATGATCTTGATGCGAAAAATGCCCATTGGAAAGCATTTGGCGCCGACCCTGAATGGGTAAAAATAAAATCGATCCCCGAAAATGCGGATGCCCTGCTGGTGAGTAAAATAACTTCCACTTTATTGGTTCCGGCGGAGTACTCGCAGGTGTAGTTTGCAGTTTGCAGTTGGCTCAAGATTGTGTCATAAAATCATGCCATGCCTGTCGCCATAATATCATATTTGCCTGCTGTATCGCCATAAAAGGTTTAAATAGCTAATTTTGGCATCAATGCTATTACAACTTTCTAAACCCAAACCCATTAAAGAAAAGCATAAGGGTGTTGCCAACTTATTAGCTTTTGCCTTATTACCGCTATCCGGGTTTGCTACCGATATTTATATCCCTTCGCTGCCTGCCATGGCGGGCACTATGCACGTAAGCAATATACAGGTGCAAATGACGCTAACGCTCTTCCTGATCAGTTATGGCGTTACGCAGCTATTTATAGGCAGCCTGCTGGATAGTTTTGGCCGGTATAAGATCAGCCTGTTTTGCCTGGTTTTATTTGCCGCAGCCAGTGTGGTGATCGCTAATTCGACCAGTATTTATATCATATACCTGATGCGGATAGTGCATGGCATTACCGTAGGCGGTGTTGTGGTAGCCAAACGCGCTTACTTTGTTGACCTGTTTACCGGCGAAAAGTTAAAACACTATTTAAGTTTGTTTTCCATTATATGGTCAACCGGGCCTATAGTTGCACCATTTGTAGGCGGGTATTTAGAGGCTGCTTTTGGCTGGAAATCTAATTTCTATTTCCTGGCCGGGTTCGGCCTTACTTTGGCTGTTTTAGAATACTTTTTCAGTGGCGAGTCGCTAAAGAAG
Organism: Bacteroidota bacterium; assembly: GCA_013288465.1. The sequence continues at coordinate 9,045 of JABDBT010000031.1, forward strand.
TTCTCGGCGTTTAATGCCAAGACAATTTCGCTAACTTACCTGCGTATGGTGAGGACTACCAGCTTTACGTTGGGCCTGGTAATGTTGGGGTTTGCTTATTGTATGGTGATGATCTATAACATGACCGGGCCATTCATTATTGAGCATACGCTGCATCTATCGCCCGTTATTGCCGGTTACAGTTCGTTGGTACTGGGCCTGGCCTGGATGGTTGGGGGTATTATTGGCAAGGCTACCATCAACCGTTCATTTTTTAAACGTATAGTGATCAATTTGGCATTACAGGTACTTTTTGTAATGGCCATGCTGGTGAGTGCCAGGTATTTTGCAAATTTATATACGATAATATTCTTCGCCTTTATTATTCATGTGTGCGCGGGTTTTACTTTCAATAATTTCTTTACTTATGTGCTTAGTAAGTTCCCTAAAAATGCCGGTATAGCCAGCGGGCTTTCGGGTGGCATCAACTATGTTATTGTATCGCTACTCAGCTATGGTATTGTTTTATTTGTACCTGCAAGGGATGAAATTAACCTGGGGTATAGCTATTTAATATTGATCATAGCATCTGTTTTAGTGATGCTGTTTTTGAAAATGAAGAAGGAAGTTTTGGCGTAGGGAACGGCAAACTCTCGGAAACTACTCTTTACGCTACAATACCTACCTAACTTTTATATACATTAGCTATATGAAAACCATAACTCATTGCAATTTGGGCTTATCCTTTAAAATTGCAATTGTTTTTTATAGCCTGCTTTCTACGGCCTGCGCTACGCAGCAGCCGCATGAAACCGGGGAATTTGCGCCAACTGATCTTGTTGAGTTAGTTAAGCTCGACCCCACTATAAAATTAGATATCCGTTATGCTACTGCTAATAATCTTACCGGGAGGCCTGTTTATACCCAGGCAAGGGCATTTTTGCAACGCCCGGCTGCCGAAGCATTGGTGAAAGTAAGCCGCGAGTTACAACCGTTAGGTTATGGCTTGTTGATATTTGACGGCTACCGCCCCTGGAGCGTTACCAAAATATTCTGGGATATTACGCCCGACTCAAATAAAAAATTTGTTGCCGATCCTAAAATAGGTTCGCGCCATAACAGGGGCTGCGCGGTTGACCTGAGTTTATATGACCTTAAAACAGGTAAGGAAATTGAAATGACCGGCGTTTATGATGAAATGAGCGGCCGCAGCTATCCAAATTACAAAGGTGGTACGGCACAACAACGCAAAATGCGTGACCTGTTGCGCGCTAAAATGGAAGAACAAGGCTTTACGGTTTATGATGTTGAGTGGTGGCACTTTGACTTTAACAACTGGAAAGCCTACCGCATTACCAATGTGCCTTTTGAAGCTATAAATTGAATAATTATGGACGAACACACCTTTGTCATTCCTGTTTATAATGAGTCGCCATACCTGGAAGATTGTATTAAAAGTCTGCTCGGTCAAACGGTTAAAAGTAAGGTTATTATCACCACATCTACGCCATCAGTATATATTGAAAATATTGCTGCCGCATATCATATACCCTATATTATAAACCATAGCGGCCAAACCGGCATAGCTAATGATTGGAATTTTGCTTTAGCAAATGCCAATGCAAAACTGGTAACTATAGCGCACCAGGACGATATTTACGACCCCCAATTTTTTGAAATTGTTTCAAAACGAATAAAAGCAGCAAACACTAAAAATCTATCAATAGCCTTTACAAAGTATGCCAACCTGGTTAATGGCAAAACACGTAGGGTATCATTAAATTCACTCGTAAAGAAGACCCTGCTTTTACCTTTTGCTTTTAAGAGATCAATAGGTGTTAAATTTTTAAAAAAAGCGGTATTGTTGTTTGGTAACCCGATATGTTGCCCCTCAGTTACGCTTAATATGGAGGGGCTACCGGATTTTAAATTTGAAACTAATTATCAATACGTGCTTGATTGGTATGCCTGGTATGAGTTGGCCCGGCATGACGGGGCTTTTATGTTTATTAATAAAACATTGATACAGCACCGCATTCATACAGGTTCAGAAACTACGGCCCAATTAAACAATGGTATAAGAAAAGGGGAGGAGCAGCAGATTTTCGGAATAATTTGGGGTAAATCAATCGCAAAAATCATTGCCTGCGTTTATACATTAGGGCACAAGGGAAATATTACAAGCTTATAGGTATTTTAATATGTCAAATAAAAGCATCTTTATCAAAAAATTAACCAATGACTTATAACCTATCAAAAATGGCCATTTTAATCTTTTTATTAGTTATAGCTTATTGCCTCTCGAATGCTTTTTCAATTGTATTGTTGGGCGATAAGAAATTGCTATCCAATAATTTATATAATATAAGTAATATTTTTTTGCTGGTCATCAACTGGAAATTCATCCTATCAATGACGTTAGCTATCCTGTCAAGGATATTATTTATATTAATTAACAGTTCGCTTTTAAAAGTTCCTTATCTGGCCGGTTCTGCTACCACTATATCCGTATTTATTACGCTTGTTTCCATCATATTTATTTTAGTGGTGAACCATTATTTTTTGAACGAAACATTAAATATAAGGCAGGGCATTGGCGCATTTATTGTTTTAGCGGGCGTTTTTATTATGTTGAGTAAATAAGCCGCCGTTATATAATAACGTCTATCAAATAACCGCCGGCTGTCATAGGGAATAATTTTTCTATGCCGTTAATAATGCTTTCAGACATATTAACCATTTGTTTTTTTATCCCGCCCGACCGTATGATCATTTCGGTGAATTTTACATGATAAGGTATAATTTGCCAATCGGCAAACTTAGCCACTTTGCACAAAGTGTTGAGTGTTTTAAACGAGTAAACCTGTAGATGATCAATATGTGCCGATTCTCTTTTAGAAAGGGATAAAACCATATTTGAAAACGAGGTTGCATTTGGTGTAGAGCAAATTAGTCTTTTACCGGCAAATTTCTTTTTCAACACGGCAAAAAAATCAAGCGTATTTGGCAAATGTTCAATCAATTCGCCGGCAATAATAACATCAAAATCGATATTATTAATATCCAGTGTATCCAGCTCGTAAATGTTAGCCCTTAAAATTTTAATGGTATCGGTAAAGATCAAACCTTCGGGCGGAAGGAGCGCGGAATTATCAACTCCTATATGTAATGACGAAACCTTGGAGATCTCGTTAAATAGATAGTTACCTGTGTTTTCTTTTACCAGGGCAGTTTCGTCAAAGCAACCCAAATCAAGCACTTTTTTATTAACACATGCCCTGGTAATGTAGCCAACCCTGCTAACGGGGCGGTTAACCGATATTTTTTCGGTTGGCGTATAACTTAAAGTAGCCATTAAAAACGGGGATTAAGTTTGATCATTACATTATTATTTAGCAAGGTTGCTTTTAGCCCAGTTCAAATTACCGGCCGCCAATTTATGATTAGGATTAATTTGCAGCGCTTTAGTGCAGGCATCAACCCCTTTTTGCCATTGTTTTAACATATTATATGCAGCTCCCATATTACTGTAGGCATCGGCATCATTTGGTTTAAGTTTTATAGCCGCCTGGCAGGCTTCGATGCATTTATCATAATTATGCTGATTGTAGTACGTGAGGCTCAGGTTTACATAATCATCGGCAGTAAGCTGTTTGTTTTGCTGGTTAGTTGTTTTTGTAATGGATCTGCTCTTTTTACCGGATATTAAAAAACTTTTTGCGGTAATATCATCAGGTAAAATTGACAATACTTTGTTTGCCGTTTGCTGTAATTTATCCTGTAACCCAAGATCATTGTAAACATTCATTAAAACATCAAGCGTAAAAATCGAATATGGGTTTATTTGTAACGCCTTTTCGGCCATCGGCATTGCTTCGGTATCGCGTTTTTCCTGTTGCAGGTAACGGGCATAATAGGCATAACCATCAAAAGTATTTGGACTAAGGGCTATCGCCTTCTTAAAGTTTTCATCGGCTTCTAACGGTTTATTAGTGGCGCCTTTTAATATCCCGATATTGATATACAAAGTATTATAATAGGCAAGATATTGGGTGGCTTTTTCAAAATAGCTGTCGGCAACAACATAATTCCCCTTGCTCATTTGTGTTAAACCATAGTTCATTAATCCACGGCCATTTAAGGGACTTTTTTCGGTAACATCCAGCCAAAGTGTTTCCTCGTTTTTCCATACCTTGTTACGGCTATAAACGCCATAAGCATTTAAGGTTAAAACTAAAAAGGCACATAAACCAATCAATAGCTTCAGGTTATTATTTGTATTGATTTGCTTTTCCATTTTTATGAGCCATAAGCCAATAAACGTAACCACACTTAAAGCCAGGCCAATGAACGCGAAAAACATCCGGTGATCATTGGTAACTTCAGCAAAAGGGATAAGAGACGTTGGCAACAAAGCTGCCGCAAACCATATTAAACCAAAAGCAATTGGCCGGGTTTCTTTTTTTACAGATGTTTTAAAAATGATAACAACCAATATAATTACAAAGGCTACCCCTATAACTATCCTTTCATCAAACACGTTATTTATAACGCCCCAATCGCTGTCTGCGCTTAAATTCATGGGTGAAAAGAAAGCAATAAAATAATGCAGCCAAACGTATGTTTGGGTAAGTATGTAATGAAAAAGCGGGTTTGTAGCCCCTTGTACCGAGCTAACTTTTGATAAGGTATAAAGTTGTGTTATTGAAATAACGATCAAAAGCGGTAATACTTTTAAAAAGGCATTCCCTATAATTTTAAAATTTTTAAGATCAAATAAATCCTTTATGCCAAGATTGTTTTCAAATAATAAAATGTAAAAGAATAAGATAATAACCAATACCAGTACAGTTTCTTTAGCAAAAACACCTATAAATGCGGGTATCACATATAAAAACCATTGCCGCTTAGCCGGGTAGGCTATGTATATTAAAAACGAGGCCACTATGCAAAATGTTGATTGCACGTCTGAACGGGCTATCACATAATTTAAGGTTTCGGCATTGGCGGTGTGTAATACATACCATGCGGTAGCGGCTAATGCAATATAAATGGCCCATGGATGCTTAATTGACTGGTTAAGGAGGTTTTTGTACATGAAGAATAACAATACACCTAATAGCACAAACCAGATAAAGGTTGATAATTGGAAGTAAAACGGATTTAACCCTCCACCCAACCAGTAATCGATAGCTAATGAGGTGGTTACCAACGGGCGTAAACCCCAATGCAACGGATCGGAACTAAACATTTTAGGGTCTGAAAAAAAAGCAGGGATGTTTTTTAGGCTCCTGATATAAACGTTACTTTCTACCGCATGTGAATCATCAAAATGAAAACCATTGTTAAAATGATTGGCGTAAGCGGCGACTAAAACAAAAAGCAATATTATGCCTAAAATGGCAATGTTTTGATTTGGTTTGGGCATTCGTTAAATTTTAGCTGAAAGTCTAAATTAATTGATATTTAATTATTATAAGTCCCGTTTCCTGATCTGTGAAAGTTGCTCGGCAATGGTTCCAAAAAATAGGGCTATCACACCAAACATTATTGATAACATAGCTCCCACTGATACGCCATTCCCTCGAATAAAAATAGGTATATCCCACAAAATACCGGCAATAATAGCCGTTAACCCTATTGGCATAAAAATACGTATGGGGTTAAAAAGAATAATAATATTGTAAACTTCGTTTATGGTATGAAAAGCAGTTTTAATATTGACCTTGCTTTGCCCCATTTTTCGTTCCTGAATGTTAATAGGCCACTCAATAACCCTATGATGTTTGTTAATAAAGGCCAGGCAAATTACATCGCTATAAGCCATGCTATCGGGACATATCTTGCAATATTTTTTACCCAGGTCTGCCCGGTAAAGCTTCATGCCCGAGTTAATATCATAAATAGGCAGCGGCATTAATTTTTTAATGATAAACCGTATCACTTTTTTACCAAATGAGCGCGCCAGGCTGGCCGATTTTAATCCCCTGCGGCTTCCAACTACCATATCGGCATCATTGGTTATTAATTGGTTAAGCAGCTCATTAATGTTTTCAACCAGGTGCTGTCCGTCACAATCCATGGTAACCAGGTATTCTGTCTCGCATACAGCAATGCCCGATTTTATGGCCCCGCCATAGCCCCGGTTTATCTTATGATGCACAACGGTAATACATTCTTCGTTGTCAAACTCATTTAATAAAGAAATACTATTATCAGAACTTCCGTCATTTACAATAATTAGCCGGTAGTCATACTGCTTGCAAAAAGCAATAATTGACGGAATTACCAAAGGAATATTTTGCGCCTCGTTATAAGCTGGTATAATTATGGATAATGGTTTTTTTGACATGGCTTAACACACAATTATACTAATAAAACACGAGGAAAGAAACGTTTTTTAAAATGTAAAACATACATATTTGCCTGCTATTGTTTAAGTTATCTTGTTTCGTTATAAACCTCAAACTCAGCAATAGAAGCTGTTTTATTTGATTTGCCAATTGATATACGCACCTTATTTCCTGTTACCCTTCCAAACCGGTGGATTTTTATCTTTTTTAAGTTCTCACCATTAAACAATTCCTTCCACGTTCCATTTTGCTCATACTCCAAACGGTAATTGGTAATATTGGGTTCGCTTTCGGCAATTACAATAGTGTTAAAAGCAGTAGGATGCTTAAAATCAATTTCATACCAAGGGTTTTTAACTTCGGTATTTGATAGCCATGAGGTATGAAAATTATCATCATTGGCAAAATCCATAATGTTCATGTCATCGCTCCAGCTTGAATTGGAGGGCTGCTTTTTAGCCAGGTTATGCGAAATTATGGGTTCGCCGGTATCGGCAACTTTAACAACCGGGCCATCGTTTTTCCATATAGTGCCAATTTGTTTGAGGGCTGCCAGGGCATTATCATCAATTAAACCGTCCCTGTTGGGCGCCACGTTTAATATAAAGTTGCAGCTGGCATTATTAAGCGGTATCAATGTTTCTTTAACCAGTTTTGCCGGATCTTTTACCGGCGAGGTTGGGAAATCGGTTTTCCAAAACCATGCGCTGTTAATGGGCAGGCAGGCTAAGGCTGGCATTTTGTTGGTTTCTTTTGATACCCGCTGGCCCGCACCCATTTCGTAGGTTTTAATATCGGTATAGTATAACCCTTCTGCCGGGTATTTAGCCCCGTTCAGGTCCATCAGCAGGCAATTGGGCTGCAATGATTTTACTAGTTTATAAATCTGCTCAAACGGAATATCATCATAACTTATCCTCGACCACGGCGCGTCCCAGCCGTCAATGATCAAAGCCTGGATAGGGCCGTAGTTGGTAAGCAGTTCGGTGATCTGCTTTTTCACCATTTCAATATGTTTAGGCTCAATTTCGTTGGGGCGTAATTTATGGTGCGTATCTAAAATAGAATAATACAGCATCACCTTTAACCCTTTTGCCCTGAAAGCGTTTACAAATTCTTTTACCACATCCCTTTTAAAAGGGCTGTGCATTACGCTGTAATTGGTGGTTTTAGTATCCCATATACAAAACCCGCTATGGTGCTTGGTGGTTAAACAGCCATAGCTCATATTTGCTGATTTTGCAGCCTCGGCCCATTGGTTACAGTCCAGCTTTACAGGGTTAAACAGGGCGGGAGAGAAATTAGGGTCGGGCCAATCCTGGTTAGCATAAGTGGCAATATTAAAATGAATAAACATACCAAAACGCAGATCGACAAAGTTTTGCTGCAACTGGTGTAACGATAACTGCCCGGGCTTTCTGTCCTGGGCCATAAGCATCATTGACGGAACGAGGCATAAAAGAATAAAACAATTGATGAGTTTCTTAATCATAGGGGTGAATTTATAGATTTAAATTAGATTTGTTTGTAATGAGTTTAGAAAAAAGGGATTTTGATGCTGTCGTTGTTGGTTCGGGCCCCAATGGTTTAGCTGCCGCGATATTATTGCAGCAGCAAGGCCTGTCGGTTTTAATAGTGGAGGGTAGGGACAACATTGGTGGCGGGCTTACCTCGGCCGAACTAACTCTACCCGGCTTTACGCACGATGTATGCTCGGCTATACACCCGCTTGCTGTGGCGTCGCCCTATTTTAAAACCTTGCCTTTAGCTGATTTTGGATTAGAATACCTGTACCCGGGTTTAGCCGCAGCCCACCCATTTGATAACGGTACTGCCGCCGTACTTGATCATTCAATACAAAAAACAGCCGCGTTGTTAGGTGCCGATGAGCAAGCTTATTTAAAGCTGATACAACCGGTTGTGAACAACTGGCCACTAATAGCCGCTGATGTATTGGGGCCGCTTACTTTTCCGAAACACCCGTTGGCTATGGCCGGCTTTGGGTTAAAAGCGTTAACAGCCGCCACCACTTTGGTTGAAAAATTTAAAACAACAGCCGGGCGGGGCCTATTTGCGGGTATGGCCGCGCACTCCCTGCAACCGTTGAGTAACCTGGATACTTCGGCAGCGGCATTAGTGTTGTTGGCTGCCGGTCATTTACAGGGCTGGCCCATACCCAAAGGAGGATCGGTAAATATAGCCAAGGCTTTGGGAGCTTATTTTATTTCGCTGGGCGGTACTATACAAACCGGCGAATATGTAAAATCGTTAGCTCAATTGCCATCGGCACATGCCGTATTATTTGATGTTACGCCCCGGCAACTGCTGCAAATTGCGGGGCACCGATTTTCATCAATTTACAAATGGCAACTGGAACGTTATCGGTATGGCATGGGCGTGTTTAAGATAGATTGGGCGCTGGATGGCCAAATACCCTTTACAGCCGAAGAATGCCGCCAGGCCGGGACACTGCATTTGGGCAATACTTTTGAAGAGATTGCCGCTTCAGAACTGGCAACCAGCATGGGCTATCACCCCGAAAGGCCTTTTGTTTTAGTAGCGCAACAAAGCCTGTTCGACGACACACGGGCACCACAGGGCAAACATACCGCCTGGGCCTATTGCCATGTTCCCAATGACTCAACCATTGATATGACCGAACAGATTGAGAGCCAGGTAGAACGTTTTGCACCGGGTTTTAAGGATAGGATACTGGCCAAACACGTAATGAACACCGCGCAAATGCAGGCTTACAACCCTAACTATATAGGTGGCGATATTAATGGCGGCATATTGGATATTGGCCAGTTATTTACCCGCCCGGCCCTTCGCTGGTCGCCCTATAAAACATCTGCAAAAGGTATTTATATCTGCTCTTCCTCAACGCCTCCCGGCGGTGGGGTTCATGGTATGTGCGGTTATAATGCGGCTAAGAGGGCTTTGAAAGATGTTTTTAAAATTCAGGTTTCATCGCTTTAGATACACAGCAGGTAAAACCTGGTAAAGAATAAAAATGTTATTTTTACAATGGAAACAGGTAGGTAAAACTTAAAATACCGACTATTGTTGCCAGTAATTCAAATCAATACTATTCAATTGCTAATAGATAATCACGGCAGGAAAATTAATTACCTGCGCCTGGCGGTGACCGACAGGTGTAACCTGCGTTGTTTTTATTGTATGCCCGAGGAGGGTTTGAACTGGCTTTCGCGTGCCGAATTAATGACCTACGAGGAAATGTTGCGCGGTTGCTCGTTACTGGTTAAAATGGGTATCGAAAAGATACGCATAACCGGCGGCGAACCCTTTGTACGCAAGGATATTATGCAACTATTAACCGCGCTTTCAAAACTAAGCGGGTTAAATGAACTAAGCCTTACCACTAATGGCGTTTTAACCGCGCCCTATATTCCCGAATTAAAAAAACTATGTATTAAGACCGTTAATTTAAGTTTAGATACTTTAGATGCCAACCGTTTTTTTGCTATTACCCGCCGCGATGAGTTTGCAGATGTAATGCAAACCCTTGATCGGCTACTTAAACATGATATTAAAGTAAAGATAAACGCCGTGGTAATGGATGGCAAAAACACGCAGGATATAGGCCCGCTGGTTGAGCTAACCCGGAATATGCCTGTTGACGTCCGCTTTATTGAGGAAATGCCCTTTAATGGCGAGGAACATGCCTTCGGTGGTATAAAATGGGATCATGTGCGTATTTTAGAAGAGATAAGATCGGCATACTCTGGTATTGAAAAAATAAAGGACCCTGCTTATTCTACGGCTTACAATTATCATATCCCCGGGCATAAAGGCAATGTTGGTGTTATAGCGGCTTATTCACGAACATTTTGCGGTACCTGTAACCGTATCCGCATCACTCCGCAAGGCGTGTTAAAAAATTGTTTGTATGATGCCGGTGTAATGAATATCAGGGATATAATGCGTAGCGGCGCGATGGATGCCGAACTGGAAGATAAATTATTAACAGCATTTGGCCAGCGCGAAAAAGACGGCTGGGATGCCGAACGTAACCGGCTTGAAAAAACCGGCGTACATGAGTCGATGGCGACTATTGGTGGGTAGTTAAAAAAGGTTGTAAAGGTTGAAAGTGTTGTAAAAGTTGAAAACGGCCAACCTTGCAACCATTACAACATCTATAACATTTACAACCACTACAACATTTACAACTCTTACAACAAAAAATGACAACAGTTGAAGAAGCAGAAAGGTTAATATTGGCAGAGGCCGGAGATTATGGTGCAGAGATCATAACTTTTGAACAGGCCTTAGGCAGGGTATTGGCCGAAAATATTAAGGCCGACCGAGACTTGCCGCCTTTTAACCGGGTAACGATGGATGGAATTGCCATCAGCTATCAATCTTTTAAAGCTGGTATAACAACTTTCCGTATCAAAGCCACACAGGCCGCAGGTGATGCACCTGTTGATATTACCGAATCAAATGAATGTATTGAAATAATGACCGGTGCTGTATTACCCTTATCAGCTGATACGGTGATCCGTTATGAAGATGTGGAAATAAATGAAGGAACAGCCATCCTATTAATACCCGACATTAAAAAAGAGCAAAACATACACTTACAAGGGGCAGATAAAAAACAGGGCGAAATTATACTAACTCCCGGCCGGTTAATAACCCCGGCCATTATCAGTTTATTAGCCTCAGTTGGTGAAACAGAGGTCAGGGTGAAAAGATTGCCCCGTGTTGTTGTTATATCATCGGGTGATGAGTTGGTCGAAGTAAGTGCAACGCCATCGCCCTACCAGATCAGGCGGTCAAATAATTATACTGTACAGGCTGTTTTAAAGCAACATGGATTGGATGCCGCCATGTTGCATATTCCTGATGACCCAGAAATAATACGACAAACCATACAGCAATGCCTGCATAATTATGATGTACTATTGCTTAGCGGCGGTATATCAATGGGTAAATTTGACTATATACCCCAGGCTTTAAATGACCTGGGTGTAAATAAAGTATTTCATAAAGTTATGCAACGGCCCGGCAAACCCCTTTGGTTTGGTAAACAGGATAATGGGGCAGCGGTATTCGCATTTCCGGGTAACCCGGTGGCTACGTTTATGTGCCTGCATCGATATTTTATGCCGTGGCTACAAGCAACTTTGAGCTTAACTGAAAAGCCCCCGGTGTATGCAATTTTAAACCGGGATTTTGAATTTACTCCCGATCTGCAATACTTTTTGCAAGTTAAACTAAACTTTAATGAACAAGGTGGGTTATTAGCTGTACCGGTAGAAGGAAATGGTTCGGGTGATTTTGCTAACTTAGCGGATACTGATGCATTTATGGAATTGCCTTTAGAGAAAAGTGAATTTAAAAAAGGCGAAGTTTACAGAATATGGCCGTTCGTCTGAATCACTGATTAAGCAGATTATTTGATTTCGCTGATCTGCTTCTTACAAATACACTTTATCATCAAAATTGAAATCATAATAATAAGTCTAATCTGCGTAATCAGTGATTCAGACGAAAGACAAATAATAAACAAATAATAAGAATGGAAGAATATAAGTATAGTGATTTAACCCATAAAATAATTGGTTGCGCTATGCAGGTTCATTCCTATTTGGGGAATGGCTTTCAGGAGGTAATATATCAAAGAGCATTAGCTTTAGAATTAACAAAAGCAGGGTTAGGCTTCCAGCGGGAATTGGAAATGCCGATTTATTACAAAGACTATTTAGAACCCATTGGATTGCGAAGAGTTGATTTTTTAGTTGAAGGGACTATATTAGTAGAATTGAAAGCAATAATCAATTTAGAAGAGGTGCATTTAGCACAAATTTTAAATTATCTGAGAGCATACAAAATAGAATTAGGTTTGTTAATTAATTTTGGTGAGAAAAGCCTTAATTTTAAAAGACTTATACTATCGGAAAGAAATTATAAATCAGAGACACAATCATAATAATAAGCCTAATCTGCTCAATCAGTGATTCAGAAATTAACGCACTTAGATGACAATGGGAATCCCACTATGGTTGATGTGAGGGGTAAAACAATTACCCATCGTACAGCAATAGCCCGCAGTATTGTTAGCCTGCCACCTGAGGTTTTAAAACAATTGGTAGCCGGCGACCTGCAAACAAAAAAGGGGTCGGTGTTTCAACTCGCTGTAGTTGCCGGTATCATGGCCGCTAAAAAAACTGGCGAATTGATACCCCTTTGCCATCCGCTGGGTTTGGATAATTGCCATATAAGTATTCATTTAAACGAACAGCAGGAAGCGGTTATAGATTGTACAGCAAGTATTACCGCTAAAACAGGGGTAGAGATGGAGGCGTTGGTAGGTGCGTCACTTGCGGCATTAACAATTTACGATATGTGCAAAGCGTTAAGTCATGATATAGTAATAAAAGAAACCAAGCTTATAGAAAAAACCGGGGGTAAACGTGATTTCAAAAGAGCATAAAAAACATGCAGGGTTAATAAGGCCGTCGTTAGGCAATTTTGGTCGGAACGAATGGGCCATAATTGGGGCGCCCTGTATCAATATCAAATTATTGGCCGATAGTATTATAAATGCCCTTTCGCCAGTTTATAAATGCGCCTATGCAGATACTTCGCACAATGACGAGGTTGTGTTACCTCCCGGGCGGATAGCTAATGGTGCTATTTTAGAATACACTGATCAGTTAAATTACCAGCAGTTTAATTACCGTACTGCTTTGCCTGCCGTGAAATTTAAACAACAGTTTTCTGATGCCGACCTGGTATTGGTAAATGGTAATCATCAGCAGGCTAAGGCACAGGTGGTTATTATTTACGAAAACAAAAAAGCATCACTCCTAAAACGTATTGAACAGCTAACCAATGTTCAACTCATCTTATTAGATGACCGTGTGGAAGATGTATTTGATTTTATAAAAGAGGTAATTCCATACTGGCATGACCTACCTATTTATCGCCTGGGCGAAACTGAAAAGATAATCACGTTTTTTGAGGCTCAAATGCAGCAGGCAAAACCGGTATTAAACGGATTGGTATTGGCCGGCGGTAAAAGTACCCGCATGGGTTTTGATAAAGGATCGGTTAATTTATATGGAAAAGAGCAGCGTTACTATGTTGCTGATCTGCTAAAAGCCTATTGCAATGACGTATTTATTTCCTGCCGTGCAGATCAAAAACAGGAAATAAACAGCGATTACAAAACCATAGAAGATACTTTTACGGGTTTAGGCCCGTTTGGCGCTATACTTTCGGCATTTCGCGAAAACCCCGACCAGGCTTTATTAGTGGTTGCCTGCGACCTGCTGTTATTGGATAAAAACACGCTCGATCATTTGGTAGCCAACCGTAATGTTTCTTCGCTGGCTACTGCTTTTGAAAACGGGTTTGATAATTTTCCTGAACCATTAATTACGATATGGGAGCCTAAAAGCTACCCGGTATTACTGGCCTTTTTAGCGCAGGGTTACTCGTGCCCACGTAAGGTTTTAATAAACAGCGAAATTACTTTATTGAAAGCACCCGGTACCAACGTATTGGCCAATGTAAATACTCCCGAAGATATGGAGAAAATCAAGCGGGAACTGCACCAGAAAATAGCAACAGCCTAATGGACGCTAATTTTTTACGCTATAGTTGCCAGTTAGCCCTGCCCGGTTTTAACGAAGCCGCACAACAACTTTTACAGCACGCTAAAGTATTGGTTGTTGGGGCCGGCGGATTAGGGTGCCCGGCTGCGCAATACTTAGCTGCTATGGGGATAGGGGCATTGGGGATTGTTGATCATGATACCGTTTCAACAGGTAATTTGCATAGACAAATATTATACACCCCGGCCGATGTGGGTAAAAAGAAAACTACTATAGCTTGCGGGCGCTTACAACAACAAAACCCGGGGATTAAGCTGGTTCCCCATGATATAAAGGTCACCTCGGCCAATGTGATGGCTATCGTTAAACCGTATGATATTATTGTAGATTGTACCGATAATTTTGAAACACGTTACCTGCTCAACGATGCCTGTGTATTAGCCGGTAAGCCTGTTGTGTATGGCGCAATTTATCAATTTGAAGGCCAGGTTGCCGTATGGAACGTGGTTAACCCAGACGGTTCATTGACGCCTAATTACCGCGACCTGTTTCCGCAGGTTGATGC
>JABDBT010000032.1 GCA_013288465.1 Bacteroidota bacterium
GCCGTACCCAAATTTATAACCAGCCAAGGTAAACGACTTTTTATTGCATCTTTCCAATTACCACTCAGTTCTTCGTCTTCTGATACACCCGAAAACTTTAAAATATCTTCGGTGCTCTCCTGCTCCATTACGTCAATTATATCATCAACGGTAATACGGCCAAGTAGCCTCATCTGGTCATCAACAACCGGGATAGTAGTTAAATTATATTGCGATATTAGTTTGGCTACTTCTTCCTGGTCAAGATCAGCCTGTACATACACCGGGTCGGTTTTTACTAAATCTCTTACCCTTGCATCGGCATGTGCTTTAATAATGTTTTTTATGGACAATACGCCTTGCAGTATATTGGCATCGTCAACCACATAAATGGTATAAAACTCCTCCATTTCTTCCGATTGGCGGATGATCTCATCGAGGGCGTCTTTTTTATCGAGGTTAATATTTACTTTAATGAGCTCGGAGTCCATTAACCCACCCGCCGTATTCTCATCATAGCTTAACAAAGCACGGATGCTGTCTGCATCCTCCTGGTCAATATCCTCTAATATTTCCTGCTGCTCATCTTCATCAAGCTGCGAGATAATGTCAGTGGCATCATCATAGTCAAGCTCCTCAATTATTTCCGAACGTTTTTCCGGGTCAAGGCCAATCAACAATTCGCCCGGATCTTGTTCTTCATGCATCTCGGCTATAACTTCTGATGCAATGTCGGTTGGGAGGATATTGATGATCCGTTCCTTGGCTTCCTGAGGCAGCTTTTCAAATAATAAGGCAATCTCCGAAGCATGATACTCTTTCAGAACAAGCTCTAATTCAGTATCATCGCCTTCAAGCGCGGTTTTAATGCGCAGCAGATCGGTTTTATCAATTTCAAAAGATTGCATATGCGCCTAAAATAAGCATTTCTGCCCCAAATGGGGAATAAAAAGGGGATAAATTATAAAATATATCATTCCTTAAACTAAGGATAATATTACCGGTAAACTATTAAAAACTAATTGCTTTAAGCTGAATGATCGTAACGTGTCACAACGCCATTAAGCTTGCCAAGTTTTAAAAGCACCCGGTTTACCTGCATTTTACAAATAGCCACCTGTATGGTGCAGGTAGTATCAAATTGTTGTGCTAAAATGACAAGGTTATCATCTTTTATTATTCCCATAACATCGTTCATTTGAAGGTAGTCAAACGTAATGGTATAAATATCGTTAACTGTTTTTTCGATAATTACAGCCTGGTTAAGCGCGTCATCAGTAGCTTGTTTATAGGCATTAATTAACCCTGGGACGCCCAGCAACGTGCCGCCAAAATAACGCACAATCACCACCAGTATATTGGTCAGGTCGCGCGAGAGCAGGATATTCAAAATAGGTCGCCCGGCGGTTCCTGAAGGTTCGCCGTCGTCATTAATTTTAAATACCGACCGGTCTGTACCAAGCCGCATGGCCCAGCAATGGTGATTGGCTTTAGGGTGTTCGGTTTTTAAACCGGAAACTATTGCCTTTATCTCGGTTTCTGTAGTTATTGGAAAAGCATAGGCTAAAAACTTGCTGCCGCGATCACGGAATATCCCTTCGGATGGGTTTTCAATGGTTCGATAAGTGTCATCAAATAACATCTTGAATATTATGCCCTGGCTATTATTACAATGGCAATGATAGCCAATACCAGGCCTATTTTATTTACCAAACTGAGTTTTTCTTTAAATACAGCCAACCCAACAACCGCGCCGGTTATAATAACGCCGATGTTTACAGCGGCAAAAACAGTTAGAGGTGAGTCGGCTAATGCCTTGTGCGCTTTAATATAAAATATAATGTTCCCGAAATTCGCTAAGCCCAAAAACCAGCCGATTAATATATGCGGCCAGGAGAATTTGGTTTTTTTCCGCAGTATCTGAACCAGCAGGATGATAGCCGAAACGATAAATGACAATATAAAAATGACAAAAAGCGATGTAGTATAAGGTACGTCTTTAAACAAGGCTATCTGCTTAAACAGAACATCAATAATACCTATGCCCACAAATATGATTAAAAGATATACCCATGTCATTTTACCCGCGCGGCCGGCCGACCTTTGATTCCACGGAATTGTGCATAGTATAGCTATAATGCCCCCTATTATCCCAATTATTTTTAAGATATTCAACGCTTCGGTAAACAGTAAAAAGGAGGCTATTATGGGAATTACCAAAGATAGGCGCTGCGCGACATCTGTACGTACAATACCTGTAACCCTTACGGACGCCGCAATGATCAAAAAAAGTACGGGCAACAATATACCAACCGATAAATATATATTGCTATGTATGTATAGTTGCTGGTGTAAATTAGGTTTAAAAATGAGCCAGGTAAGAAATATAGCTGTAGAGTAATTCCAGGTTATGGCTTGCAAAACATCAATATGATACCTTTTGGCAAGTTTTAATAAAATAGAAACCATTAAACTGCAACAGATACTTAATAAGATATAAGGCATAGGCTAATTATTGGTTGTATAAAATTTGCAGTCTGTCAATTCCTATTAAATATTCATTGGCAATTATACCTTTTATAACCGGTGATTTTATGCCCTTTGTTAAATTTGTTTGCCCGGTAAAAATACGGGCCTCATCCCATAATCCTGCTTCAATAAATGTATTCAGTGTATATGCGCCACCTTCAATAATTACTGATTGTATATCCTGCAGGTATAGCTGAAATAAAATATATTGAGGCACGAAACGCTCAAAATCTTCTAAGGCAATGTATTTAATTTTTCCGTCGATATCGGTTTTTATTTCATTAAACACCAATGTTTCAACAGATTGATCAAATATATTTAAAGTAGCGCTTAATTCCAACTTTCTGTCTATCACAACCCGTTTGGGCGCACTGCCTTCACCGTAACGAACATTTAATTGGGGGTTATCAATGGCAGCTGTATTTTTTCCTACTAAAACAGCATCTTCTTCACCCCGCCATTGGTGTACCAGCCTACGTGATTCGGGCCCGGTTATCCAGTATTGGGTATGATCTTCGGGAGCAAAAAAAACATCATCCGTTTGCGCCCATTTGAGTATAATATACGGCCGTTGTTTTTTTACACGGGTAAAAAAACGACGGTTCAACCATTTACACTCATCTTCCATAATACCTGTAATAACTTCAATACCGGCATCTTTTAGTTTTTCTATGCCTTTCCCATCCACCTGTTCAAACGGGTCGCGGCAGCCCACTACCACTTTTGGAATTTGGTGTTTAATGATCAGGTCGGCACAGGGCGGTGTTTTACCATAATGCGCACAAGGCTCAAGCGACACATAAATGGTTGACTGCTTTAATAGATCAGCATAATTATCAAACCTGCCAATTACATCATTCACCGCATTAACTTCAGCATGTGCCTGACCATATTTTTGATGATACCCCTCACCTATTATCCTGCCCTCATGCACAATAACAGCCCCTACCATGGGGTTAGGGCTTACTAAACCTATACCCAAAGCGGCAAGTTCAAGGCAACGCTGCATATATATTTCATGATTGGGCATGGTACAAAAGTAGCTTTTATGTTACTTTGTTGTGTGAAAACAATAAAGGATGTATTTATAGCTTATCAAAAAGGTTTAACGAGGCTATATGACAAGCAGGAAATTGAAGCGGTTACGCTATTAGCTATCAATGAAATAACTAATTTATCTAACGCATTCATCAAGGCTTTCCCTGAAACAGCAATAGTAACAGAACACATCCAAAAACTGGAAAATATTTTAGTACAACTGCAAACCGGTAAGCCTATCCAATACATTTTAGGTTATACAGAATTTTATGGCTTAAAGTTTTTAGTAAACCCATCGGTGCTTATCCCCCGTCCCGAAACGGAGGAATTGGTTGAGTGGGCGGTGGGCGGTGGGCAGTTGGCAGTTAACAGTGGGCAGTGGGCAGTTAGCCGTGAACTGCATATATTGGATATTGGTACCGGTAGCGGCTGTATTGCTATTAGCCTTAAAAAGAATATTCCAAATGCAGAAGTTGCTGCCATAGATATTTCGCCGGATGCACTGCAAACAGCCAAAGAAAACGCCAAGCTAAATGATGTAAGTGTAAACTTTATACAGGCGGATATCTTAAATTTAAAATCAGAAATTCGAAATTCGAAATTCGAAATTATTCTCAGCAATCCCCCTTATGTAACCTTGCATGACAAAGCGCAAATGCATATCAATGTAGTTAATTTTGAACCCCATACGGCGCTTTTTGTTCCGGAAGATGACCCTTTGATCTTTTACAATGCAATAGCCGGTTTTGCTGCAAACAACCTGGTTAATAATGGGTTATTATTTTTAGAGATCAATGAAAGTTACGGCCCCGAAACCGTACAATTACTGACAGATAATGGCTTTAAAAATATTGAACTCAGAAAAGATATGGGCGATAAATTCAGGATGATAAAGGCAGTGTTGATCAGAGATTTATAAATAAATGGTTAACTTATTATGAAAAAGCTTACCATCGTAATTTTAACCCTGATCTTTTGTTACGCCTCCTATGCACAGGACTCATTACAAATATTCAATTATCAGCGCGAGCATATCAAAAAATCGGGCATGGAGGTTTTGGGCAGTTGGGCCATTGCTAATATTGCTGTTGGCACAACCGCTTCTTTTAACACCACGGGTTCAACAAAGTATTTTTACCAGATGAACGCGCTATGGAACATCGCGAATTTAGGCGCGGCCATATCGGGTTATGTAAGTGCGGTTAAGAACGTTGACAGGCCCCTTACTCCTGCCGAAAGTTTAAAAGAACAGCGAAAAATTGAAACCATCTTTTTGGTCAATGGTGGGTTAGACCTGGTTTACATCGGGGGCGGCATTTACCTGGATCACAGGGGCAATGCCAACAACTCCGACAAGTTACGCGGCTATGGTTCGGGGATTATTTTACAGGGCGCATTTTTGCTGTTGTTTGACGGCACTATGTACATTTCCGAAAAAAGCAATGGCAATAAACTACGCCGCTTCCTGGCGGAAAATCCGGTTATTTTTAATGGTAAAACAATTGGGATGATCTATAATTTTTAAGGCGCGGCAATATATTGCTTACTTCTTCCTTCCAGCAACATATAACGATATCAAACTATTATGTGTTATACCCAGCGTATTACCGGGTTTGGCAGCAATATAAACCTTTAAATAACCATCAATAATGCCTTTAATTACCCGGATAGTTGACTCCTTAAATTCGGGAAATATGTAAACCAATGATTCGCGGAAATGCATTTGTCCGTTTGTATCTACCAACACAGTAAATGAATAGCCAAAATCCTGGTACGCATGATGGATAGTAATGTCATATACCGGATCGAGATATGACTCTGAAGTGTCAAAGCGATTTTCCCTGCTGGCAATCACTTTCTCTTTTTCAACTTTTACAAATGGGCTCCGGCTTTGCAACACAACCGGCACGCGTGCGGCAAACAAGCTATCCGGGTATTTATTGGCTTGCGCAGCCATTTTCTGCACAAATAGGGTATCGGCATGGTCGGTTTTTTGCATATCAACCAAACTGGTTTTTAATGTTTTGATATAGTCATCAGCGTAAAACGTCATATACACCGTTGAGCGCGCAAAGCGAACCATCTTACCCTCTACTGCCAAAACCTGGAAGACCAAACTATCTTTTGTTATTATTTTGGCTTTTAACCAGGTATTGGCCACGTTAAAAAGCGAGTCGTGATCAATAGTTACCGGGAAGGTTAGGAAACGGTTACTGTCCGGACTAAAAACGCCGGCCGAATCTTTCGGCAAAAAAAACATTTTCCAGGTCGGCGAAACTTCATAACCATGATTATCAAATGAACGCCCGGTATTTAACCGCCGCCGCACCTCGGTATAGTGAATACCAATAACCGGTCCAAATCTTATCTTTTTTTGATCTTCGGGTTTTTGTTTACAGGAGGTTTGTATAAGCGAAACCAGGATAAACAATAGTAAGAATAAGTGATGTTGTTGCTTGCGATAATTAAAATCCATCCTCAATTAAAAGCCTTAAATGTAATACTGATTTAAGTAATAATCATACTTATTTTATGTACAACAGCATTTTTACAGGATGGTTGCATTCAAAATATGGCATGGTGTTAAAAATAAAACGCCCCTAACAAAATGTCAGAAGGCGTTTTGGGACCACTTTAAAAAATCAAACTATAAACTTATGCAGACTTTCGGCTATTCAGGATCAACGCCGATTCGTAAACAGCCGAAAGAATATTTTGGACTGAAAAGGTTCCCAAAAAGTCGCGATCAATATGATCATAAACGAGTTGTTTTGAAGTATCAATTACATAGGTAGCTAATAAGGGAACATTTTCGTCAATACCCGAAAAACGGTTCCATGTAGGGTCTTCTTCCGAATAAACTCTGAATTTTTTAGCTAACTCATTATGGTTATCATAATAAAAATTTAAAGACACCCCGTTTTCCCACGCGTATTTAGCCAGTTGCTCATCCCCTTTTTCGGCAGCAATTATTAATAAGTTACCGCCGTTTGCCTTTATCTCATTTTGCGCGGCATTTAATTGCTTTAATTGATCAAGGCCATTTTGTTTCCAATGGCGGGAATAAAAACTAATGACCAATGGCCGGCTCAATAATTGTTTCAGCAATATCGGCCCATGAGTTGGCGCCCCGTTATAAAAGTGTTGCCAGCGGGTATATTCAGTGCTTAAAGTAAAATCAGGAATAATATTACCTGCTTTTACCGGGCGTAAAGGTTTGAAAGATCTGATAGAAATATCAGCATCAGGGATAATTTCTAACAGGTCAAAAAACGGATATTTATTATTTGCAGTTGTTAACATTTTTTTAAAAAATTGAAATTTTAATAAACAATACTGCATTATGCAGTAAACAAATCACTTATAAAACTCAGTCACAACAACTATACAGGCCATAAATTACCTCGTAATAATTTGTAAAACCATTTGTTTTGACAAAGCATTTTGGGTAGTGATTCATAAAAACGCGAATTGATAGATATTAAGATCAGTTAATAGTTCGGATGATGCGCTTTGAGACAAGCTGGGTTCAGCAACGACAATAAGCCATTTCCTTTTTTAAATCATACAGATTTAAAATAACGAGAAATTGAATGATTAGTTTATTGATAGCCATTTGTTGTTGTTTTATTGAATGGTCAAATATACTACTAATTCTATATATTTAATAGATTTTATTAAAAAATTCATTATTCACTTATGTAGAGTACATTTTCTAATAACGAGGACAAACAAAATCTTAAAAATAGCTGTAGCACATTGTGCCGATAGTACGTATATTGTATTAATAATGCATAATACCTTCAAAAACTCAATTATGAAAAGTCGTAGTCTTATCCTATTAGGTTTAGTGATAATTGCTTTTATGTTTGCCTGCAAAAAAGGCAGCAGTATTTACCCTGGTCAAATTAACGGTAAATGGAATGTTGTAAGCGACTCAACTTACAATGAATTTCTTTTGAGTTTAACCCAGCGCAATTACATTGGAAAAGCCGGCGATTATTATGATTTCAGAACTGACGGGAAGGTATATATTAACGAAAGCAATACGCTGGATACGCTAACGTATAACCTGGTAAATGACACCACTATTCAAATACAAAATTTCGGCTGGATATTAAATGGTGTGCAGAACACTAGCTATATGAAATACTCATCCAATAATGCCAATGTGTCTATTACAACCGGCCGCGCAATAACCCCTGGCGGATTTGGCTGGAGACAAGTGAATTTGAAAAGATGATCGTAATAAGAAACAAGAGCCAAGAATCAAGATAACGGGCAAAACGGGCTTATTTTGCCCGTTATAATTTAACTAAATTTTCATTTTGTATAAATTTCTTCACTATGTTACTGTTTTCCTGGCTCTTGACTCTGATACCGGGGGATATTCATACCACTAACCTATCTTTAACCACCAGTGTACCTGCTATTGTATCATGCATGCATTGCTGCTGCTTGTTAAAAAAGCTATATAGGTAACCAATAAATAAAGTGAGCACAGAAAATATCTTTGCAAAATTCCTGCCTGCTGCGTGGGCCGCGCTTATCCGGTTGCCCTGCAAATCGCAAACTTTTATATGTAACAATTGCTTGCCATAAGTGCCCTGCTTTGCCGAGCTCTCCATAACAATATGATAAATGAGCTTTATCACAGGTACAATTAAAAGCAAGCTAAAAGCGATGGCCAGGCGTATTAACTTATCCTCAACAAATAAACAAATCAAACATGCGATAATGATGCATACCCCCGAAATAAGAAACCAATCTAACGCTGAAGCCAACAGCCTTTGGTCAAAGCTGCCAAAATATTGAATAAGTACCTGCTTGTTAAACCCAAAAAACTGGCGCAGTTCGGCAATTTCATGGGCCTGTTTATAATCGTCCATTGCCCCGGTTTTCACAAAATCTAAGGGGGTTATTTTAAATTCCTTTAATTGCTGCATACTAAAAGGGCCTTCGGGTTTGCCATTTATTACCAGCAGGTAGCTTGTTTTATTGGAAGGTTCCATTATGTGCTAAGGTAAGTTTAAACTTTGAGATCGCATGGAACAGGCAAACAACGAATTTGAATTTCCCGCTATATTACAGTTGACAATTTTGCTTATTTTAGTAACTCATAACAGGTATATATATTATATGAATCCCGCATCACAGAACGTAACAGACTACACAAACGACAACACCATATTTATGGTTTGGAATTTCAAAGAAAACTTAGAGGTCAAAGATGTTTTTAACAGGCTTTGTAAACTGGTTATCAACCTTAATAATTCTGCTAATGTCCGTTTCCCTGTTTCCAGGGCAAGCTGTGTGATGGGGATCGGATACGATGCCTGGCTTCGGCTAAATCTTCCTGTTCCGCTACCGAAAGAGCTTGTCAATTTTGTTCCAATTATTGGCGAAAAACACCAGGCCGTTTCTTCAAAAGGCGACCTACATTTTCATATCAGGGCCGATAACACAAGTATTTGCTATGATATGGCGGCGGCAATTGCAGATATTTTAAGCCCGGTGGCAGTCAGCGTAGAAGAAGTTCATGGTTTTAGGTATTGGGACAGTCGTTCAATTTTAGGTTTTGTTGATGGCACCGAAAACCCCCAGGGACAGGATAGGGAGTTGTTTAGTATGGTAGGGACCGATGACCCTGTTTATGAAGGTGGAAGTTATCTTTTTGTACAAAAATATATCCATGACCTATCGACATGGAAAGGCCTTTCTACCGAACAGCAGGAGAAAGTGATTGGGAGGTCCAAATCCGATGATATAGAAATGGCAGATAATGTGAAACCCTCCAACTCGCACATAGCTTTGGCCAATGTTGGTGACGACTTTAAAATTGTGCGTGATAACATGCCTTTTGGCAATATGGCCACCAATGAAATGGGCACTTATTTTATAGCCTATGCAAGCACATTCAGTACTGTACAAAAGATGCTGAATAATATGTTTATCGGTTCGCCTGCCGGAAATTATGACAGGATATTAGATTTCAGCACACCAAAAACAGGGAGTTTGTTTTTTGTTCCAACATTTGATATGATGGATGAGTTTTCATCGGAATAAATTTTTGTATGCTAATGCTTACACCCGGAATTACTTTAAACTTAATCTGTATGCAGCATTTCGTCGCCGGTTATTATTGGTTTTAAATCTCTGCCGTTAATTAATACATGGTCGTAAACTAAATTTTTTACATTATCAATAATTTGAGGCTTGGGAGTTTTTATAACAGTTACTTTCTTTAACAGGATGTTGTTAAGCGACTGGCCTTTAATACCAACTGCATATATCCCCACTTCTCCCGAATAATCACAGCTTACATTCTCAATCTTATAGTTGTTAAACAACGTAGGATAGTGTCCGCCCCTTGAACCATGATAATTGTTTTCAAAACGTATAAATGCCGAACGCGCGCTATCACAGTGCACATCATTTACATGAATATTTTCGATAAACCCGCCACGGTCAAGATTTGATTTAAAATAGATAGCGCTCAGGCATTTTTTAATTTTAACATTATACATAAAAACATTTCTTACGCCTGCCGACATCTCGCTCCCTATACATAGCCCGTTAGTTTTTGAATTAAAGGTACAATCGCGAACAATGACATTTTCCGTAGGCTGGCCAATTCTCCATCCGTCCTGATCTCTTCCTGCTTTTATAGCTATCCCATCGTCGCCAACGGTAAAATTGCAGTTCTGTATTAACACATTTGTACAGCATTCGGGATCACAGCCATCATTATTTAAGTTCCGGCTGTTAATTTTTACATTTTCAACGGTCACATTATTACACAACACAGGGTGAATTACCCAATAAGGTGCGTCAACAATAGAAATGCCTTCGATAAGCACATTTTTACAACCAAAAAACTGGATCATGTCCGGCGGTAAATGAGCCCCTACTCCAAATACCCTTTTATAAACAGGCGTTCCATCACTACCCATTTGCCTTAATTGATTTTGCTCAGCCGACCGTTGTGGCCGCCATTTTGCAAAATTCTTACTTGCCGAGCCATCAATTTTTCCATTGCCTGTTATGGCTATATCTGAACATTGGTAAGCATAAATAAGCGGGCAATAATTAAATAATTCGGTACCTTCCCAAAGGCTTAATACAGCGGGTAAATATTTCGTTTCATCAGCCGAAAAAACAATTTCGGCGCCATCTTCAAAATGCAAATTCACATGGCTTTTTAACACAACAGGGCCATCCATAAAAAATACACCTTTCGGAATTATTACCTCTCCGCCGCCAGTGGTACTGCACTTATTGATAACCTTATCTAATATTGATTTTGTATCTGTTTTGCCATCGGCAACAGCACCAAATGCCACGATGTTGTACGACGCATTTTTAAATTTAGGGGCTTGTATGTTTTTTAAAATTTGATCAATAGTTACAATTGTATCTTTTGCGTGTATTTGAGCCCCATATCCTTTTTCGTTTTTCAACGCGAAAAGTATCAGTAATATATAGGCGATTTGTTGGATGTTCTGTTTTTTGGGATATAAGGGCATAATATAGATTTGAAAAATATAAATTGATATGCGGTGAAATTAGTTGGTGCGGTTTAAGCGCTATGAATAACATGCAGGTTAAACGAAATTTTTTATGATTAGATATAGGAGGTTAGCAAAATCATTCTCTAAAATGGTAAATGCACCGGCATCCGGGATTAATTAGTTTATTCGTGCAAGATCATTTATTTCGTGGATCACATTGTCTAATTTTATTATAGCTTCTTTCAAAAAATCTAATATCTGCCTGTTATGTTCACTCGTAATTTCGTGTTCCTCAATAAGATCGACAAGGCCGATTATACTCGCGACAGGGCCCCTCAATTGATGGGAATTGGTATAAGAAATAACCTTTAGCAGTTCAACTTTTTCTTTAAGCTCACCCTGTAGCTCTATTAACTTAGTTACATCGCCAACTTCCCTTATAATTGTACAAATATGATCTTTATGGTTTCTTTCATAGATCATTTGACGCGAATATACCCATATATAATAACCGTCGCTTTTGCGTAAGCGTACAGTCATTTCAATCACTTCGCCGCTTTTTGAATGAATTAGTTTATTGATAGTTTGCTGTACCAGTTGAAAGTCATCCGGGTGAACAATATTCTTATAAAAATCATTGCTCAGTTTAACATATTCGTCCTGCGAATAGCCCAACAACTTGCAAATCATTCCGCTTGAAAAAAGCAATATATGGTTAGAAAGGTCATACGCCTGAAATTCGACGTGTGTTACCTCGAAAAGTGAATGTAAAAATTTAACCCCAGGCTTCATGGTTATAATTATGCAAAGGAATTGATGTATAAATATACAAAGAAACCGATGGGATTAATGAAACACTTAGTGTACTTATTTTATTATTTATCTTTGTTAAAACGATGAAAGAACTACAGGACATTGTATTGGCTTTTGATGATGCTAACCTTGATGGCAAGCAAACAGCGCTGGCAACAGTTGTATATGTAGAAGGTTCGTCCTACCGGCGGGCGGGTGCGCGTATGCTTATTACCGAAGGCGGGCAACTCACCGGCGCAATAAGCGGTGGCTGCCTGGAGGGCGATGCCTTACGCAAGGCCCGGCTGGTAATGGCACAAAACAAGCCCATGCTGGTTACTTATGATACCACCGATGATGATGACGCTAAGTTTGGTGTTGGCTTAGGCTGTAACGGCATTATTCATATCTTGATTGAACCTATTTTTACGGATAAACAGGACAACCCGATCAACCTGTTCAAATTATTTTTGAGTAAAAGGCAGCCGGTTGTATTGGTTACCCTGTTTTCATTAAATGACAAACAAGCCTCTCAACCGGGCACTTGCCTGTTATTAACCGAGCAGGAAGAATTGCGCGGGAATTTCCCGGATAAAACGATAAAGGACGCTTTATTGGCAGACGCTAAGCATGTGCTTAAAAATGGCAACTCTGTAACCAAAACCTATTTATATGGCGATGAGTTTACCTGCTTTATTGAGTTATTGCAGCCTACGGTATCCCTTATTATTTTCGGGGCGGGTAATGACGCTATTCCGTTAGTTGAATTAGCTAATGTTTTGGGATGGCATATAACGTTGGTTGATGGCCGGGCAAATTACGCAGTTGAGGCCCGCTTTCCGCTGGCAAAACGAATTATTATAGCTAAACCCGGCCAGGTGCTTTCGCAAATTGTGTTGGATAACCGTACGGTGATTGTACTGATGACCCATAATTACAACTACGACATGGCGGTGCTAAGGCAATTATTGCCGCTGCAACTTCCGTATGTTGCCACCCTGGGACCTAAAAAAAGGCTGGAACGTATGCTGGATGAATTAAAAGATGAAGGGCAGGAGATAACACCTCTGCAACTAAAAAGCGTTTACGGACCGGCAGGACTTGATATTGGGTCAGAAACCTCTGATGAGATAGCCTTGTCGATTCTGGCCGAAATGCAGGCTGTGCTTAAAAAAAGGAACGGCGCGCCGTTGCGCGAGAAGGCTGTTATTCATAACCGAAGTGCTGAACAGATCATCAGGCAGGAAGACCCGGCCATAGCCATAAACCCCGCTCATTAATGACAGGCATTATCATATTAGCCGCCGGTTCATCAAGCAGGTTAGGTACACCAAAACAAAACCTGGTTTTCCAGGGACAAACCTTATTAAAAAGAGCTATCCAAAATGCACTGAATTCTGCTTGCGAAAGTGTGATCGTAGTATTAGGCGCTAATGCCGAAGCGGTACAAACAACCCTGGCAGATCAACCTGTACCAGTTATTTATAACCCCGACTGGCAGGAAGGCATGGCCTCGTCCATTCGTATTGGGATTACCGAATTAAAGAAGATGGCACCAAATACAACATCCGCCATTTTAATGCTTTGCGATCAGCCTTTTGCCGATGCAGCCATTATTAACCAGTTGATTCAAAAGAAATCATCCAACCCGAAGGGCATTATAGCCAGCGCGTATGATGGCACTATAGGTTCGCCTGCATTGTTTCACCAATCATTTTTTCATGAACTGTTGCAATTAACCGGCAATGAAGGCGCTAAGAAACTATTGCTAAAATATGCTGATGATGTTATTACCGTACCCTTTTTGTTAGGCGCTATTGATATTGATACCGTAGGAGATTATGAACGGCTGGGGAGTGATTTTTGAGCTTATTTATCAAACTTTTTCAATAACTCTTTTGCCGGTACCGATTTAAAGCCGCCGTTATTGTCGCCAACGATAAGGCTTTCGTTATTAGCAGCAGCGCTTTCAGCCAATTTACGATTTGCTTTATTTATACCATTAAGAATTTTAATGCCTAATTCGTTAATATCGCTTTTTGTTTTCATTGTATTGAGCCAAAATGGTTTCCCAAATATCGTTATTTATTATTGTTTCTTCCAACTGGTTAGCACCCTGAGCAATAATTTCAGATTTCATCCCTCTATTGTCAACAATAAACCAATTATCACTAATTGGTTTATAAAGTTCAAATAAATTTTTAACTCCCCTGTAATATCTTCGTTCAATTACATCCTGCGGTATATTATGTCCACCACTCCTTACGCGTTTAGCAACACGTTCAAATGCCATCTCGGGTGATCCTAACCAAAAATAGAGAAGTGTGATATTGTACCCTTTCAATTGTGCTTTCTTTATAAAAGATACATAGCTCTTTGTTGAAAGTGTTGTTTCAAAAGCGAAATCAGTTTCTTCTTCCAAAAGTTCGTTAATTCGCTTTAGCATAATCCTGCCTGCTTCAAGCGCTACACTTTCGGGGTTAAATGGTGAAAGGCCGGCTGCTATATTATCTGCATTTACAAACTCCTTGCAATCCAATATTTCAGGCAAAACGGTATAGCTGGCGGTTGTTTTACCGGCTCCGTTACATCCTGCAATGATATATAGGTTAGGCATGAATTAAAATTAGCATTTGTCCATTAATTAAAAGACTTCCGAAGTTTTTAAAACCCCGGAAGTCTTTTGAAAAAGTTTAACTAAACTCATGAAAGCATAGTTAATAACGAATTTATAAATATTTTTTTCTTTTTACAGCGTTTACTTCGCCGTAAATTTATAAATAGTTTCACTTTTATAAACCTGGCCGGGTTTAAGGGTGGTTGACGCGAAAGCAGGCTGATTAGGCGCATCAGGAAAATGCTGTGTTTCCATGGCAAATGCGGTACGATGACCATCCTTTTTACCGCCGCGAATGGTGTTTGAGCCATTCATAAAATTACCGGTGTAAAACTGCAGGCCCGGTTCGGTGGTATAAATATCCATCTCGATACCGCTTTTGTCGCCTGTTACTTTAGCTATAGGTGTTTTGATATCATGTTTGTTTAATGCAAAATTATGGTCGATACCAGGACCATATTTAATTTGCTGGTCATCTGCATTAATGTCTTTGCCAATTGTTTTGGCTGTAGTAAAATCAAAAGGAGTGCCTTTAACAGGTTGCAGTTTACCGGTTGGTATTAATGTTTTGTCAACCGGGGTAAAGTTATCAGCATCTATCTGAGCAGTATGGCTCAATATATCACCACTGCCCTCGCCGTTAAGGTTATAATAGGCATGATTGGTTAAATTCACTACGGTTGTTTTATCGGTAGTAGCCTCGTAATTGATCTCGATAGCATTATCATCAGTTAAATGATAAGTAACCTTTGTTTGCAGGTTGCCGGGATAGCCTTCTTCCATGTCTTTTGACAGATAGGTAAGTTCTACCGTTTGCGCGTCAAGCTGTTTGCCGTCCCATACTACATCGTTAAAACCTTTTTTACCGCCATGTAATGAGTTTGGCGCGTTGTTTATAAACAGATGATATTCTTTGCCTTCCAAAGTAAATTTGCCTTTGGCTATGCGGTTGCCATAACGGCCAATGGTGGCGCCGTAATAATTGCTCAATGATTTTTGATAGCCTGCTAAACTATCAAAGCCCAACACCACGCTTACCAATTTACCGGCTTTATCGGGTACCAGCGCGCTCACTAAATGGCCGCCGTAATTGGTTACAGCTACCTGCATACCTTTTGCGTTTTTTAGCACATACAGGTGTGTTGGTTTGCCATCAATTGTTGTTTCAAATGCTGACGCGGCAGGCAGGGCCGCTTGTGTGGTTGAATCCGTCATGGTTGTTGCAGTGGTGTTTGCTGAGGGTTGATTACAAGCCGCTAAAGATAATATACCAGCTGCAAATATTAATGATGACAGTTGTTTGATTGAAGTACGCATAATTTCTTTGGTTTAATTGTAGCTAATTGGTGTTTAATTGTGGTATAATGTGACAGGCAGTTTCAGGTATTTCAAATGTGATAAAAAAAACTGTAAATATTACATTTAAAAATCAAACCCACCTAAGTCCACCACTGCCGAGTCGCAAATATAGGTAGGCACAATACCTGTAGCGGTAATTCTTGTCTCTGCGTCGCTGGGTTGCGTATTACCCGATAATACCAACACGGTATCCAAACCAAACTTGTTGCCGCCCAAAATATCGGTATGCAGGGTATCCCCCACCATTACAATTTCCTTTTTACTAACCGGACGTTTATCGCGTATAAGATCATAAGCAAACATAAACATCTGCGAATCAGGCTTGCCAAAGCGGATAAACTTTTTACCTACAATGTTTTCTATCATGGTTGCCAACCCGCCTACAGCTATTGATACATCATGTATGGTAAGCGGATAAGCATGATCGGTATTGGCTACAATGGCCGGGATAGTGCGTTTACGCAACAGGTTAACGGCTTTATTCAAGTCCTCGCACCAGTCAAACCCTTCATCATCTAAAAATATAAGGGCGTTAACCTTGTCTATATTACTTTCGTCAACCTGGCTTACCGGCAAAGTATGCAGGCCCGAGCTTTCTATATAATGCGCGGAGTTTTCTGTACCCAGGTAGGCAACTATCCCGTCTTTAACTTTAAGGTCGAGAAACTCTTTAGTCAACATACCCGACGAAACAATACGATCAGCAGTGATAACCGGTAAACCTAATTTATGATAAGCGGCGGCCAGCTGTTCCGGCCCGCGCGACGCATCGTTGGTTACGATATAATATTCCTTGTTTTGTTGTTCCAGGTAATCGAACGTTCTTTCGATACCCGGCACCAGGCCTTTATAGTTTTTTATAACTCCAAAAGCGTCAAAGAATATAATGTTATACTGATCAATTATTGATTTAAAGTTATCGATCCGGCGCATTTGGTTAGTTTGTAAGAGTTGTAAAAGTTATAAACGTTGTAAATGTTACTGCTACCTGAGCTTCAGTGTTTCAATTATCTTCTCCGCGTTAAAGTCTCTGTCAACCGATGGCAGGTATATCTCAAATGCTTCTGCCTGTAGCTTTTTAGCATATTGCGGCGCAAAGAAAAACTTTCCGTTTTTGATAACGTAATTTAAAATAAAAAATCGGTAAGTCTCCCTCATAAAACGAATTTCATTAGCGGTTAACGGGTTAACTTTATGATATTCCTCTAAAAAGGTAACAAACCTGTCCTCCATCAATGGGTCAATCAAATAACTAAACACGGTACGGTCGCCGGCATCAGATACAACCCTGCTTAAAAAGTAAAAATCAAGCACGCGGTAACTCATCCTGAACCAGTCATAATCCCACCTGGAATACAGGTCCTGGTTGGGGTAAATGGAGAAATTACCGATGTTCCAGTCAATAAACACCGGTATGATCTCGAAAGAGTTCATATTGTATTTCGACCTGTTTTTGAGGAACAGGTCGCAATGATATTTTAAAAAGTCGGCCTGCATAGCCGAGCCAAACTGCTTTTCGTTGGTCTGCAGTTCATGCAATAAGGCGTAAATATCGGTACGTAAAGTTTTTGATGCTTTTGGCAATACATTTTTAGCCCTTGCACAAGCTTTATGAAATTTACCTATTTGCTGGCCCAGGTGACGGATATGGTTCTCATCGAGCCTGCGGGGCAACCGCTCAAATACGCGGGTTGGGTTATAAAAAACAACCCATGCATCTATTTTACCCTGTTTGTAACGGTAAGTATAAACCCTATTATTTTTTAATAATGATTTTGACAGCAGGTTTTCAAAAGGATATAGCAGGTTATTACACAAACTATGAATAATGCGGTGGTCCTCCTTAAAATACTCGTACTTGCCAAAATATGATAGCTTGGCAATAACAATATCATTATCATCAAATGTTACCCTGAATACCCGGTTGGTTGATACCATAGCGCTGATATCCTCAATCTTCTTTATCTTTTTTGAATCATCATAGCCTTCCCAGGCTTTTTGTATGATAGCGGTACGGGTATCAATAGGAAAATTATCCGTACCGGTTGGAATTATATGTTCTACTTGCACAATATTAATTTGTCTGAACCGCGATTAAACGGATTTGTTTGATTTACAGGATAAAAGACACATCGTAATTATAGTTGTTTGAATTTCTTATTATACAACCTTTTAAATGATAAAGAACTGCTTCCGAAATTTATAAGTAATCCGATTTCTGTATTATAGGCTTCCAGATAGTCTATGGCTTGTGTTAGGTGCACATCTTCTAATTCAATTATAGCCTTCAATTCAACCATTATCAAGTCTTCAACATAAAAGTCAACCCGCCTGGTTCCTATTTGTATTTCCCGATAATAAATAGGCATTTCCTTTTCTCTTTCAAATGAAATACCTTCTAAAGCCATTTCAATTTCTAATGCCCGTTGATATATTACTTCCTGGAAACCATTACCTAATCTTGTATGTACCTGCATACAACAGCCTATTATTTTATGCGTTATATCATGGTGTTTTAATTGATCTTCCATTACGTTTTATTGTATGGGTCTGGATTAAACAAATTTATTGGTTTAGCTCAAAGCGCATTATTATTTCCTAAAAATCCCAAAAATCGGTTTAATCATGGTTCAGACTATCATACTATATTATCTCAAAATATCTTTTCAACTCCCAATCTGTCACGCTTTTTGCAAATTGTTTGCATTCCCATAAACGGGTTTGTGTAAAATGCTCTACAAAAGGTTCGCCAAACAATTCTTTTGCCACCGCCGAACTTTGCATAGCCATAGCTGCATCATACAAATTTGGCGCTATATGGCCGTTTCTCGCATCCTGGTAACCATTTCCTACGGTAGCCGGGATCTCCAATTTTAGTTTATTTTTAATACCATACAGGCCCGATGCCAGCGCGGCAGCCATTGCC
This sequence comes from Bacteroidota bacterium, assembly GCA_013288465.1. The sequence goes on from JABDBT010000032.1 coordinate 18,752, forward strand.
AGGTACGGATTGGTATCTGCACCCGGTATGCGGGTTTCTAAACGGGTATAAGCCTTTGAAGAATTTATAACCCTGAAAGCGGTAGTACGGTTTTCAACAGCCCACGTTGGGGTTGTTGGCGCCCATGCACCTTCAATTAAACGTTTATAACTGTTAATAGTAGGTGCATACATGGGCAATAAATGCGGTAAACAATACAATTGCCCGGCCAGGTAGTGCTTATGCAGGTCGCTCATTTTATTGGGGTCGTCGGCACTGTAAAACAAGTTTTCAGACTGATCTTTGTTCCATAAACTTTGGTGTATATGGCCGCCGCAGCCCGGCAGATCTTCGTTCCACTTAGCCATAAACGTGGCCATAATACCATGTTTATAAGCAATTTCCTTTATAGCTGTTTTTAATAGCACAGCCCTATCTGCGGCTTCAATAATATGTGTATGTAATATGGCCGCTTCATATACGCCGGGCCCTGTTTCGGTATGCAAACCCTCCAGCGGTATATTAAACTGCATCAATAAGTTAAACAGATCATAATAAAACGCACTGTTTTCTGATGTGCGTAATATCGAATAACCAAACATACCGGGCGTTAATGTTTGCAGCCCGGTAAATGATTTATCCTGTAACGATTGTGGTGTTTCTCTGAAGTTGAACCATTCAAATTCCTGCGCAAACTCGGGATGGTAGCCCATGGCCTCACATTGCCCGGCAATACGCTTTAATAAACTACGCGGACAGGCAGGCAAGTCGTTACCATCCGGACTACTGAAATCGCCTAAAAAAAACGGAACATTCTCCTCCCATGGTACCGTGCGAAAAGTAGAAAGATCAATGCGGCAAAGCCTGTCGGGGTAACCGGTATGCCAGCCTGTAAGCTTTGTATTATCATAACAGGTATCGCTGCTGTCCCACCCAAAAACCACATCGCAAAAACCATAGCCACTTTGCAGGCCGTCGGTAAATTTTTTAGGATGAATTAGTTTACCGCGCAAAACGCCGTCGATATCAGCAAAAGCAAATTTTATCTTCTGTATATTATTCTCCTGCAGGTAAGCAGTTATCTGTTGTTCGTTCATAACTGGTGGATACAAAAATTAGTCAATATTAAGGAAGATAATACATAAAGTGAACATATATATTTTAAAAAGCCATAAAAAGAGTGTCATTGCTGTAAGCGATAGCGTGGCAATCTCTGCACATGCAAATCGGTCATTCAAATTCACCGCCTATCATGTAGGGATTGCTTCGTTCCTTACAGCAATGACGCTCCGTTGGTTGTTTTTTACTAATTTTATACTTAACAAAATATATGAACCAGCTCCTTTTTATCTACGGTACATTATTACAAACAACCAATGAGTTTGCCATATACCTGCAAAAAAACTCAACTTTTTATGCCAAAGGCAAGTTTAAAGGAAATTTATATGATATAGGTGAATATCCCGGCGCTGTTTTAGATAAAAATGAACAATCTTATGTACACGGCAACATTGTATTACTAAATGATCCGTCAATATTAAAAACTATAGATAGTTATGAGGGTTATGGCCTAAAACAACCAAAGCCTTACTTGTTTATACGGAAGTTGATAAAAGCCGAAACTGACAACGACGTTATTGAATGTTGGATATATTTATATAATAAGCCGGTAACCGGCCTGCATCAAATTATTATCGGTGATTATTTAGCTTATAAAAACAAAAGGGCATAAAAAATCCCTCCCGACTAATGCCGGGAAGGATACTTATAATAAGATATTGACCTGGATTAAACCTTGGCCGATTTTACAGTTTTAATAATGACCGCGGCAACTTTATACGGATCTGCAGCCGAATTAGGGCGACGATCTTCCAAATAACCGCTCCATCCATGATCAACAGTATATAACGGGATACGGATAGACGCGCCACGGTCAGATACGCCATAGCTAAAGTCATTTATAGAAGCAGTTTCGTGTTTACCGGTTAAACGTAAGTGGTTGTCAGCACCATAAACAGCAACACACTCAGCAACCGCAGGGCGGAAAGCTTCGCATATAGCATCGAAAGTTGCTTTGCTTGCAGCTGTTCTTAATGTACCGTTTGAGAAGTTAGCGTGCATGCCAGAACCATTCCAGTCTAAAGTACCTAATGGTTTGCAATGCCAGTTGATAGCTACACCATAGCTTTCGCCAATTCTTTCTAACAAATAACGGGCAACCCAAATTTGGTCACCAGCTTCTTTAGCACCTTTAGCGAAGATCTGGAATTCCCATTGTCCGGCAGCAACTTCGGCGTTGATACCTTCAACATTTAAACCTGCTTCAAGACAAACGTCCAAATGCTCTTCAACAATATCTCTTCCGTAAGCATTTTTAGCACCTACCGAGCAATAGTATGGGCCTTGTGGTGCCGGATAACCATTAAGCGGGAAACCAAGTGGTTTATCAGTTTCTGTATCCCATAAAAAATATTCCTGCTCAAAACCGAACCAAAAATCATTGTCGTCATCCTGGATCATCGCACGGCCATTTGACTCATGCGCTTTACCTTTTGAATCAAGTACTTCGCACATTACTAAGTAAGCATCCTTTCTTTGTGGATCTTTACAAATAAAAACAGGTTTTAACACACAGTCTGACGAACCACCCGGTGCTTGCTCGGTTGATGAACCGTCAAAGCTCCAAAGCGGGCAATCTTCTAATTTACCGCTGAAATCCTTTTCAATTTTTGTTTTGCTGCGCAGGCTTTGTGTTGGTTTGTAACCATCAAGCCAAATGTACTCGAGTTTTGTTGCCATTTTTTAATTATTTTGTAATGTGGGATGTAAATAGTAGCTTTTTATAAGTTAAACAATATAATAACAGCAAATTTATATTATTATTTCCTTTTTTTACAAATTTTACCACAAAAACCTTTAAAAAATTGAAAATATTATAAATATATAATTTTAATCAACCAAAAAGACACATAAAATACATAAATCATAAATTGAATGTGCTTTTTATTGCATTATTTTTAAATCATCGGGCAAGAAGGCCTAATAATTACAAATCTTTAAAAACAAGGTTGCATTACAACGTAAATTATACAGTTCTCACTCCACTTTAAGCTTAATTACCATTCTTAAAAACGTATTAACCCATTTTAATAAAGTCACCGTTAAGAAAAACAACTAACCATGCATTATTTTGCAAAACGCAAGTTATTTGCACAAAACAACATAACTAATTGTTTTTTAAATGTAATTACACGCGCAACATTTCAACTAAACGGCCTATAGTTTTATAAATTTTTCTTAAAATTGCAGGCAATTAATAGCTTTCTATAAAATAAATAAAACATGAAGATAACAGTAGTTGGTGCCGGGGCTGTAGGCGCTACCTGCGCGGATAACATCGCCAGGAAAGAATTAGCCGAAGAACTTATTTTATTAGACATCAGGGAAGGTTTTGCTGAAGGCAAAGCAATAGATATGATGCAAACCGCTGCCCTTTTAGGTTTTGACACCAAAATTAAAGGAGTTACCAACGACTATGCAGCCACGGCAGGTTCTGAAGTGGTGGTGATAACTTCCGGATTACCCCGCAAACCGGGCATGACGCGCGAAGAATTAATAGGCACCAATGCGAATATTGTAAAAAGTGTTACCGAAAATATCTTAAAACATTCGCCAAATACGATTATCATCGTGGTATCAAACCCGATGGATACCATGAACTACCTTACGTTAAAAACATCAGGCTTACCTAAAAACCGCATTATTGGCATGGGTGGCGCCTTGGATTCGTCGAGGTTTAAATATTACCTGAGCCAGGAACTGGGCTGCTCTCCTGCCGATTTGAACGCGGTAGTTATTGGCGGCCATGGCGATACCACCATGATTCCGTTAATTAACCACGCTACCTGGAACAGTATCCCGGTAACTCAATTTTTAAGTAAAGAACAACAGGATAAAGTAGTAGCCGATACCATGGTTGGCGGTGCAACTTTAACCAAACTGATAGGCACATCGGCCTGGTATGCACCGGGTGCTGGTACAGCGTTTATGGTTGAAGCCATTATGCGCGACCAGAAAAAATTACTTTCATGCGGCGTTGCCTTAGATGGCGAGTACGGCCAAAAAGATATCTCCTTAGTTGTGCCTGTTATTTTAGGAAAAGGCGGATGGAAAAAGATTGTTGACTTTAAACTAACTGCCGACGAGCAGGCTGCCTTTAACAAAAGCGCCGATGCTGTACGCAATATGAACCAAGTTTTGGTTGATAGTAAAATGATCTAATGTCAGTTATTAGATTTGACAACTTTTAGAAAGTTGTCAAATCTTTTTATAAAGGCTTTCATCAATTGGTGGAAGCCTTTTTTATTTTTAACAACCTGTATCTCCAACAAAAGGTATTATTGTTTTTTTGCCATCCATTGTTTGTAGTGTTATAGTACCTGTAATAAAAGACGACTCGCTACCCTCCCCTTTAGATGTTTGTACTGATATTGTTAATGTGATTGCCTTATCTTGACTTTGATAAAACCAACTATGTTTTTTACCCATATCAGAATATTTAGTCTGTATGAATTTTAGTAATTTATTATTTATTTTAATAAACGCATATTTGCCAAGGTCGTTAACTCCAATATACTTTTCAGCCTTCCTGTCACTCATAG
>JABDBT010000033.1 GCA_013288465.1 Bacteroidota bacterium
ATTAGCTGATGGCAACAAATGTACAAATTGGCTGGGGCTATATTATGAACAAGTACGGGTATTTCCACAATTGCATAATCAATTTCTGCGATTTAAAACTTACCAATTGAAATGTAGTTAAGTAATTTAAATTATAGCTAACTTTATGTTATGATTTACGATAAGGTGGATTTACATTCAAAAAACTTTATTGCCCTGTGCAAATCGCACAAGGTTAAAGAGTTATATATATTTGGATCAGCTGTAACCGGAAATTTTACAGATAAAAGTGATTTAGACCTTTTAGTTGAAATAAATGATACCGATCCATTAACCAGGGGCGAATTACTGCTTTCACTATGGAATGAGTTTGAGCAATACTTTAACAGGAAGGTTGACCTTTTAACTTTCAATTCTTTAAGGAACCCTTATTTGAAAGATAGCGTTAACAATACGAAGCGATTGATTTACGATGGATCGAAAGAAGAAGTATTATGATGATATTATTAATGCAATTGCATTAATTGACGAGTTTTTGGGAGATATTAATCTATTTGCGCAGTATAAAGTCGACCGCAAAACAAAAAGCGCGGTTGAAAGACAATTGGCTATTATTGGTGAAGCTATTAAAAAGGTCAAGGAGATCGATGCAAACGAATTGATCAATCATCATTCAAGCATAATTGGGTTTAGAAATATCTTAGTCCATTCGTATGATAGCATTGATGATGAAATGGTTTGAGCTATTATAAAAAAGCATTTGGTTCCGTTAAAAGAAGAAGTTACTTCAAAACTAAAAAGCAGTTAATCTCCGCCTCTTTTTAATTATTCTCCTAATATTTTTAAGGGCTTCCGGCAATGCTATTATTTCTTAATAATTGATAAACAACACATTACCTCTCTACAAAATCTATAGACAAACATTAAACAATGTTGTTAAAAAAAGTTATTATTACTTTTAGGGCTTATACATTGTTACTGATCCATGTCGATAATTGTATTTACGCTTATTATACTTATAGGCTCCTATTTTGCCGGCCTGCTGGGTTCATTAACCGGCCTTGGCGGCGGGTTTGTAATTATACCCCTACTTTACCTGCTACTGCATGTTGACATTCATTATGCAATTGGCGCATCGCTGGTATCTGTAATAGCCACCTCTTCGGGGTCGGCAGCGGCTTATGTTAAAGAGGGGATCACCAACATGCGTTTAGGCATGTTTTTAGAGATAGCCACAACTGCGGGCGCTATGGTTGGCGCAATAGTGGCTATATATATCCCCGGAAACTATATCGCTATCATATTTGGCTGCATTTTAATTTTATCATCTATCATGTCGCTCCGTAAAAAAGCAGAAAATATTACTACCGACAAAAGTTATTTAGCGGCAAAATTAAAGCTTAACGGAAGTTATCCTACCACAAGCGGAACGGTTGAATACGGTGTAAGCAATGTAGTTGGCGGCTTTTTCATGATGATATTTGCCGGGGTCATATCCGGGTTGTTGGGCATAGGGTCGGGCGCGTTAAAGGTTATAGCAATGGATGGTATTATGCGCATCCCTTTTAAAGTATCAACTACCACCAGTAATTTTATGATAGGTGTTACAGCGGCGGCAAGCGCGGTGGTTTACTTGCAGCGCGGCTATATTGATCCGGGGATATCCATGCCGGTAGTAATTGGTGTATTGCTGGGCGCGCTAACCGGCTCAAAAATTTTGGTGAACAGCACTTCATCCGGCTGGCTGCGCTGGGTATTTACAATAGTAGTAACTGCTTTAGCTATACAAATGATCTATCATGGGGTTACCGGGAAGATGTGAGCAGTTTGCAGTTCAAGCTGTGCTCGAACCTTACGTAAGCAAATGCCTAATGAATCGATACCAATAAACTAATGGACCATTGAACTAATGAACAAATAAACCAATGAGCAAATTTAAAGACACCGATATGCAGGTGGTAATTGGATGGGTATTGCGGCTGGGGGTATTTATCTCCATGACCGTAGTGTTTTTTGGCGGTATCATTTACCTGTACAGGCACGGCCATTCGATGGCCGATCATCACGTATTTAAAGGTATCCCGGTATTTTTGCAAAGTGCCGATGGTATTGTAAATGGCATAATTACGCTACGGGGCCAGGCCATAATACAGGCAGGTATAATTTTATTAATTGCCACGCCTATTGTGAGGGTGATATTTTCGGCGATAGGTTTTGTGGTTGAAAAAGACTATTTATATATAGGTATAACCTTATTGGTTTTGCTGATCATCTTCATCAGTATGCTTAGCGGCCACGCCGGCTGATAATTTTTAAAACATACTGTACATAATGCACGTATATAAGTTATGCGCAGGATCAATGTACAATCAGCTATTATAAAAAGTGCAGGGTATGACCGGGATGCAAAGATACTGGAGCTGGAATTCAGAGACACCGGTGAAATATGGCGGTATTATTCATTTCCACCAATGGCTTACAAAAAATTTATCAACTCCCCATCACCTGGCGATTTCTTTAACACCAGGGTGCGAAACAAATACCACGAAGAACAGGTAACCGGTTAATTTCCGGCAGCAGCGGCCCTTTTTTGCTCTTCCTCATTGGCGTTTTGATGTTTAACGCTTTTTATGGAAGTTTGCCCAAAGCGGTACGTAAAATTAAGCTTTACAAACCGCGTTTCGGCCTTATCTATTAGATGCAGGTCAAGGTTCTGATAATTAGAGTAAGCCCTATCGCGCCACGTATTAAACAGGTCATTTAGGTTTAATTTCAAACTTGCCCTTTTATCAAACAATTGTTTGCTTAGGCTGGCATCAACCCTATAATATGATTTTAATTGAGTTGTCCCATAAAAAGAGGGCGAATCATATTTGCCCGAAAGTTCGGCACTTATCGTATTACTTATCGTAAAACTCTGTATAGTTGAAAGCTGAATGTCCTGTGTACCTTTATTCAAATTGCCATTTATCGCGTATGCCTGTGTACGCTCATAAGCGGCATCCGCTGCAAAGCTGGCACCCCACCAATTTGTAAACTGTACAGGTGCCGAAAATTTAAGCCCATAAGCGGCAAAGGTGCCAAAGTTTTTCTTGGTGGTAATATTTACTTTAGTAGCATCATTTTGCTCAAAGTCATTAAAACCATAAAAATTGGTTGTAATATGTGCGTAAAGCGTAGTTACCAATGTTTTATTATAGCTATGCGTCAACTCAACATTGTTTGAATACTCCGGAAGCAGGTTGGGATTGCCCGAGCGGTAATCATACAAATCAACATAGTATAAAAAAGGGTTTATATCCGAATACAAAGGCCTTTCAATGCCCCGGCTAAAACTGAATGTAAGGTCATTTTTGTCGTTATATTGATAGGTGAGCTGAAGATGTGGAAATACATCCAAATAACTTTTATTTACATCCTGCATTAAGGTAAGCGAGTTGCCGTTTGCATTGGTTTGATCGGCACGCAACCCGGCAACCAGGTTCCATTTCCCAAAATTGTTTGTATAGCTTACATAACCCGAATTGATGTTTTCGGTATAAATAAAAGTATTGCTAAAATTAGGGTCGCTTTGATACTGCCCGTTAACCAGGGGGCCAAAAATTAAATCATTATTACTCTTGGCCCAGCTGTATTTTATACCGGCCTCTAATTTCGACGTTTTCGACATCGGGTCAACATAATCAATTTTAACCACCCAGTTATGTATTACTGACGGGGATAAGTTTTGTTGTAATAACGCCGGCCTGTAAATATTACCTGCTGCAGTATAAAAATTATTGGTTATATACTCTGTCGAGTGGCGTTCAATGTCGTTATAAAGCACATCTGCTGACAGTGTTTTGCCCGACTTGTCTAACACGCCATTGTAATTAATATCATAATTAATATTACTTAAATCGCGGGTTAATTTGGAGTTGGCTGTAATAGTTGAATCAGGCACGCCGTTGTTGGCTATTTTAAGATTATTGCTTTTTACAAAATTATTGTCATCAACGCTACCGTAAATTAAAAAGCCCAGGGTGTTATTAGCTGATATAAAGTAATCCGTCCCGAACCTGTAATTGTGTGTATATTTCTCTTGTGTGGCGTAATAATCGGTACTATAATCGCTGGCAATGCCGTTATAATTAATTAGCCGGTCGGTAATAATGCTATGAAAAGTTTCGCCGCCCGAGTACGAATACGTGCCATAAATATTCACTTTATCAGTTCGGCTATTAAAAACCAGGCCCGCGTTTGATTTATAAAACGTACCGTAACCCGCGCCGGCAGTAAAAGTGCCGTTGGTGCCTGTGTTAGTGCCTTTTTTTGATACAATGTTTATGATCCCTGCCCCGGCGGCATCATATTTAGCCGATGGACTGGTGATGAGCTCTATTTGCTGTATGGAGCCGCTTTGCATCCCCTGTAAAAAACCGGCCAGGTTTTCGGCCGTCAGGTTAGTTGGCCGGCCGTCGATAGTTATCAATGCGTTTTGCCGGCCAATAATACTTACGTTGCCCTGGTTGTCGATGTGTACCCCCGGCGCCTGCCTCAAAATATCAAATGCCGAATTACCTTCGGCTATTATACTGCTTTGTACATTTAATACCACCCTGCCGGGTTTTACCTCTATATAAGGTTTTTTAGCAGTAACGGACACTTCCTTTAGTTGAGGGTATGAAAGTGTTAAGGTGATGGCCACGTTTAAAACATCCGCGTCTTTTATAGCATACGGGCCGGCCAACGATTGGCTATACCCTATTTTACTGCCCAAAACCAGGTAATTGCCCGGTTCGACCGCTGTAAATGCAAACGCGCCGGTATTATCGCAAGTAGTTGATTTAAGAATAGAGGAGTCGGCAGCGGCTAATAATATAACGGTAGCTAAATTAGGCGAAGCATTGTTTTCGGTAATAACCTTACCCCGGATAACTACGTTTTTTGTTTGCGCAAACGAATATCCATACATCCCCAAAAATATTCCCGCGAATAAGCACACAGCCAAAAATCTCATAAACAGGGAATGTAGAATTATATGCTATAGGGTCAGTTTAATGTAACAGCAATTATACAAAAAATCCGTAAATGACCGTCATCAATTTTAACCAAATATTAATGTTTAAGCAATTTTGCATGGTATGGGCAAGAGCGTCTGATAGATTTTTAAATGAAAATCACCGATTTTTCTTATTTTCGGGGTTAAATATCCCACCTGATTTTTTAAAAAATGAATAAAGTATCTTTCTTTTTAATAACCTTTCTTTTTGCAGCCAAGCTATTTGCCCAGGCCGAACCTGCTAAATATACAGTGACCACGGCCCGGTTTAAAAAGTTCTATAATAGCAATAAACCCGACAGTATTTTTAGCCAGTTTAGTCCCGAATTAAAAACGGCTTTACCTGAAGATAAATTTAAAGCTACCACCATACAGTTAAAAGACCAGTTGGGCGACCTGCTTATTGCCGAGTTTGTTAAATACGAAGCGCCGTTAGCCGTTTATAAAGCCATTTTTAGGAATGGCGTTTTTTTGCTCAATGTTTCAATAAATAGCAAAGACCAGCTAACCGGGTTGCTTTTAAGCCCATACCAGGAAACTGCGGCACAAGACGAGCCGATAACCGAATCGCCGGTGGCATTAAAAACTTTATCCGGCACAATTTCGGGCACTTTGGCTATGCCAAAAAACGCTACGGGCAAAGTGCCGGTAGTTATCATAATACCGGGTTACGGGCAGGTTGACCGCAACGGCAACGGCCCTAAAATGAACAATAATGTTTATAAATTATTGGCCATTGCATTAGGTAAAAACGGCATCGCATCGTTACGTTACGATAAACGGGGAGTAGGGCAAAGTATATCAGCAGGCAAGGATAAGGATATGCGTTTTGACGATTATTTTGATGACGTATATAGCCTTACGGGGATGCTGGGCGATGACAGCCGCTTTTCGAAAATAATTATTCTTGGCCATGGGCAGGGTTCATTAGTGGGTATGATAGCCGCTGTGGATGACCGGATAAAGGCATTTATATCAGTAGAAGGCACAGCTTTAACTGCCGATAAAGTTTTGACCGAAATGATCAAAAAAACTTATCCCCAATATATAGCAGACGGATTTAAAAATGTTTTGGACACCCTCCGACGCGGCAAAATAAACAATAAGGTTGACCCGGCGCTGTACCCCGTGGCCCGCCCGGATATACAAACGTTTATATTAACCTGGTGGCGGTTTGACCCTCAGACTGAGATCAAAAAGGTAAAAAAACCGATATTGATTGTGCAGGGAAGTACCGACCTTGATGTGGATGTTATAAATGCCGAAAAACTAAAGAAAGGAAAATTACCCGTGGTAGCTATTATACCCGGCATGAACTACGTGCTGAAAGACGCTCCGATTGATAAAGAACCAAACATGGCCACTTATACCAAACCCGACCTGCCATTAAAACCCGAGTTGGTAACTACTTTGGTTGATTTTATAAATAGAGTGCCGTAAGTTAAAAAATATCGAACACCGAATTTTGAATATCGAATGATGAAGTAATAGCAGTGCGATAAGTGGCTGTTTTAATATCCTTATTATAGCATTGTTCACTATACCGGCTACAGATTTAATTTAGCACATCTTTGTTTGTCGTTTTTAAATACTAATAGCTTTTTTGCGCTAAATGTTATAAGTTTATCCAATAAAGTTAAACGTATTACCTGATGATCAAAAAGATTCTTATTGCGGCGCTTTTTGCGGTTACCCTTTTTATTGGTTGTAAAAAAGAGGGGGGCGCGCCACCCACACTGGCAATAGATGATGCCGCGTTTAATACTTACGAAGATCATTTTTTAGAAACGCTTTGGAAAATTAACCCGGACGAGGCTACCATGAACGGCTATCATAAATACGATAGTTTATTGGTGGTGCCTGGCAACAAAAGCCGAGATGCCATGCTCAATTTTGTAAAACTACAGGATGACTCGCTGGCGCGGTTTGACGTTAACAAACTAAATGCAGTAAACCAGATAGATTACCATATACTCCAAAATCAGCTTGAATATATCAACTGGCGCATCATCGTGCTTAAACAGTATGAATGGGACCCATCCGAGTATAACATTATCGGCACATTTGCTTATATACTTAATGAGCATTACGCACCTTTAGCCAAACGTTTGCGCAACTTTTATGAAAAGATGTCAAACGTTCCGGCTTATTATAAACAGGCCGAAAAGGAGATCAAAAACCCCGTACAGGAGTTAACTGATCTTTCCATTGAACAGCATACCAACGGGTTGAGTGTAATAGAAAAAGACTTTGGCGATTCGTTGAAAAAATCAAATATCCCTGAAGCTGAGCAAAAGAAAATGCAGGAGAGGATTCAAACTTCGGTTGCGGCTATCAAAACTTTTACAGCGTGGTTAAAAACCATGAAGAACGACCACCCGCGCAATTTTAGGCTTACTGGCGAGTTTTATGAAGATAAGTTTAAGTACGAAATTCAATCATCATACAACGCCCGGCAAATAAATAACGCGGCGGTTGAACGTAAAAAATTCATCCACCGCGAAATGGCTAAAATAAGTCGCCAGTTATGGCCTAAATATTTTGGCAAAAAATCAATGCCTGCCGATTCGCTTGATATAATCGCCAGGGTGATAGATACGCTATCAGGCAAGCATGTTAAAACCAATGAGTTTCAGCCAACCATTGAAGCGCTGATACCAAAGCTGTTAACATTTGTAAGAAACAGGGACCTGCTTACGCTCGACCCTACCAAACCATTGGTTATACGCAAACAGCCGGGCTATATGTCGGGCGTAACTATCGCTTCCGAAAGCAGCCCCGGGCCGTATGATAAAAAAGGTAACTTTTATTTTGATGTAAGCAACCCGGCAGAGTTATCGCCGGGTAAAACAGAAAGCCTTTTGCGCGAGTACAACCAATATACCCTGCAGTTATTGTGCATTCACGAAGGCGTACCGGGGCATTATGTACAACAGGTATATGCGCAAAAATCGCCAAGTTTAATAAAATCTATTTTTGGCAGTACGGCTATGGTTGAGGGCTGGGCCGTGTATAGCGAGCAAATGATGCTGGATAATGGCTATGACGATTCGCCCGAAATGAAGCTAATGTGGTACAAATGGCACTTACGCTCGGTTTGCAATACCATTTTAGATTATGGTGTACACACCTCCAATATGCAAAAGGACCAGGCTATTAAACTGCTTACTCATGACGCCTTCCAGGAGTTGGCTGAAGCCGAAGGTAAATGGAAACGTTTAACCGTAAGCAGCGTACAATTAGACAGCTACTATACCGGCTACAAAGAAATTATGGACCTGCGCGATGCCTACAAAACCAAAATGGGCGATAAATATAAACTGAAAGAGTTTAATGAAAAGTTTTTAAGCTACGGCGGCGCCCCGGTTAGGTATATTAAACAGGCTATGCTGGGGGCTAAGTAGTTTGCAGTTTTAAGTTAGCAGTTGGCAGTTAATCATGAGCAAAATCATAGCTTTTGTTTTTCTTTCAATAGGCATTTTCGGCTTATGGGTTTGGATAGTTGGCTCCAATGGACATATGAAATTTAGACCACACATGCTTAAAGATTGGATACTTTCCGTTACTATATTAGTTTGCTTTAGTTTATTCCTTTTGCTTGTTTTTAAAAGAAATAAAACAACGGGATAATAGCAAATCACAGTTTTTGGCTTTAAATTTTACTTTTAAACTAACGTGTATCTGCAACAAAAACTCTTCATGCTCCTGCTCGGCTGCAAACCGCCGGGGAGGCATACAGAACAGCACGATGTATTATTTGCCATTGGCCAAACACCAAAGGACCTGATTGAACAAATTAACACCTTTTGGCCCGAAGCAATGGGCAGGCTACATTTGGATGCCTGGCGCGAGGTAATTGCTGTTGATGGCTACCAAATTACTGTAGTTGAAAAAGCCGCGGCCGATATAAGTCAAAACAACGGCAATAAACTATTTTTCATTAACCTGGGCGGCTACCTCAAAAACCAGTTTGATGAGCAGCATTATATCGTTTTATCCGTAAATCCCGATAGCGCGTCGGCCATTGCAGCGGCTAAACAAACCTTGTTTTATCAGCAAAATGGCTTTGCCGGGGCACCCTCACATATTGATGATAAATACGCTATTGACGTGGATGACTTGTACGAGGTAGAAGACATATTAATGCCCATCCAAAAGGAAAAATACGCGCTGCAAATTACCCAAGTACCCGGCCTGCCCGATGATGAGATACATTTGGGGTATTTTAAGTTAACTAAGCTGTAATAACACCACACAGTCGCCCCTTGTAATTTGCACATCTGCACATCTACCTACCTGCACATCTAAACTGTCACCCCCTCGTAATTTGCACATCCGCACATCTGCATATTTGCACATTAACCTTATCTTTGTGCTCCAGAACTAAAAACCATTCCTATGCTTAAAGGATTTTTCAATGTGCCTGCCCCTCAAAATGAGCCGGTATTAAATTACGGGCCACGAAGTTTAGAAAGGGCAGCGCTAAAAGTTGCTTTAGAAGAAGCACGCTCAAAAAAGACAGACATCCCCATGTACATTGGCGGTAAAGAAGTACAAACCGGTAAAACGCGCGAAATACGTCCGCCGCATGACCATCAGCACGTTTTAGCTACTTTTCATGAAGGCGATAAAAGCCACGTTGAAGCAGCTATAAACGCGGCATTGGCAGCCAAAGCCGATTGGGAAAACCTGCCATGGGAACATCGCGCAGCTATATTTTTAAAAACCGCCGACCTACTGGCCGGGCCATACCGCGCTAAGGTAAACGCGGCAACGATGCTGGGCCAGTCGAAAAACGCTTACCAGGCCGAGATCGATTCGGCTTGCGAGCTGATAGACTTTTTGCGCTTTAACGTGCATTACATGACCGAGATTTACCAGCAGCAGCCACCTGCAAACAGCAAAGGTGTTTGGAACCGTGTGGAGCAACGCCCGTTAGAAGGGTTTGTGTTTGCGCTTACACCATTTAACTTTACAGCTATTGCAGGTAATTTGCCAACGTCGGCAGCTATGATGGGTAACGTGGTGGTTTGGAAACCCGCTTATACCCAAATTTATGCGGCTAATGTACTGATGCAGGTTTTCCGCGAAGCGGGAGTACCGGCAGGGGTTATCAACCTGGTATATGTTAGCGGGCCCGTTGCAGGCGACGTAATATTTAATCACCCCGATTTTGCAGGCATCCACTTCACCGGCTCTACAGGTGTGTTTCAGGGTATGTGGCAAACTATAGGCAACAACATTCATAAATACAAAACTTACCCACGTATTGTTGGCGAAACCGGTGGCAAAGATTTTGTGCTGGCCCACCCAAGCGCTGATGCCGATGTGGTAAGTACTGCATTAGTACGCGGCGCGTTTGAATACCAGGGGCAAAAATGTTCGGCGGCTTCAAGGGCTTATGTACCGGCATCATTATGGCCCGCGGTTAAAGCTAATATGCAGCGCGATATAGCCTCATTTAAAATGGGCCCGGTAGAAGATTTTGAAAACTTTATCAACGCGGTGATCACCGAAGCCTCATTTGATAAACTGGCCAAATATATTGATGAAGCCAAAAAAGACAAAAGTGTAGAGCTGGTAGCCGGCGGCAATTACGATAAAAGCAAAGGCTGGTTTATTGAGCCTACGGTATTGAAGGTAGATGATCCGTATTATGTAACCATGTGCGAGGAGCTGTTTGGTCCGGTACTAACCATTTATGTTTACGAAGACGGTAAATTTGACGAGGTGCTGGATATTGTAGATAAAACATCCATTTACGCGTTAACCGGTTCCATCATTTCGCAGGACAGGTATGCCATCGCAAAAGCCACGCACCATTTACGCAACGCGGCAGGTAATTTTTATATTAACGATAAGCCAACAGGCGCGGTAGTTGGTCAGCAGCCATTTGGCGGCGCCAGGGGGTCGGGAACAAATGATAAAGCGGGATCGATGATCAACCTGTTACGTTGGGTATCGCCACGCACTATTAAAGAAACTTTTGATCCGCCAAAGGATTACAGGTACCCGTTTTTGAGTAAGGATTAGTTTAAGAAGCAGAATCAAGAACCAAGAATCAAGAGCCAAGACCAATTTGGTTCTTGATTCCTGGCTCTTGGTTTTATATTATCTACTCTGTTTTTAAATCCTGTTACTAAATTTAAATATCTGTTCAAGGTTGGCGCTGTCATGTGCGCTAACTTTCATATCGGTTATTATACCGGTATTTAAGCTATAAACCCAGCCATGCACGCCCAATGATTGCCCTTCGAGCCAGGCATTTTGCACAATGGAGGTTTTGCATAAATTATATACCGCTTCAATCACATTAAATTCTACCAGCCGGTCGGTACGTTCCTGTTCGTCGGCTATCTGGTCAAGCTCTTTGGCATGTAGGCGGTAAACGTCTTTAATATGGCTCAGCCAGTTATCAATTAAGCCAAATTGTTGGTTGCTCATAGCCGCGATAATGCCGCCGCAACCATAATGACCGGTAACCACTACGTGCTTTACCTTCAAAATATTAACGGCATAATCCAGTACCGAAAGCATGTTCATATCTGAGTGGATAACCATATTAGCGATATTGCGGTGAACAAATATTTCGCCGGGCTTGGTATTGGTTATCTGGTTGGCAGGTACGCGGCTATCGGCACACCCTATCCATAAAACCGGCGGGTTTTGCCCTTTTGCCAGGTTTGTAAAATAATCGGGGTCGATATTTATGGTGTCGGCTACAAACTGTTTGTTCCCCTCTAGTAAACTTAGGTACAGGTCGTTGTCGCGTGGATCGTTATTTTCAATTTTAGCACACATAGGTTAAAGTTAAAGCAGCGTTATGGTGCAAATATAGTAAATGGATGTTTAGTTAATATCATGGTGGGGTTTACGCAGAGGAATCGCTTTTAAGGAGTTCAATTAACTTGATCAACCCAATCTAACTTAATCAACTCAATCAACCTAATCTAACCCAATCAACTATTCACCAATATTTGATGTATAATTACTATTTTTAGCCTCAGTCATATTATAAAACCAAATTGTGAATAACAAAATAAAGCTATTAAACCAAAAACGCGAGAAGGCGCTTTTAGGGGGCGGGCATACGCGCATTGAAAGTCAGCATAAA
This sequence comes from Bacteroidota bacterium, assembly GCA_013288465.1. Next base: position 12,135 of record JABDBT010000033.1, read on the forward strand.
AAAGGGAAACTTACCGCACGCGAGCGGCTGCATTTTTTAATGGATGAAGGTTCTTTCCAGGAAATAGGTATGCTGGTTTCGCATCGTTCGACGGACTTTGGTATGGAAAAGGAAAAATATCCCGGCGATGGGGTAATAACCGGCTACGGCACCATAAACGGACGAATGACTTATGTTTTTTCTCAGGACTTTACCGTTTTTGGCGGCTCGCTTTCAGAAACCCAAGCCGAAAAGATCTGCAAAATAATGGAGCTGGCTATGAAAAATGGCGTTCCACTGGTTGGCCTTAACGATTCGGGCGGCGCGCGGATACAGGAAGGTGTAGTTTCATTAGGCGGTTATGCCGATATTTTTTACCGCAATACCATGGCATCGGGCGTTATCCCGCAGATATCGGCCATTATGGGCCCATGCGCGGGCGGCGCGGTGTATTCGCCCGCTATTACCGATTTTATATTGATGGTAGAAAACACCTCGTATATGTTTGTTACCGGGCCAAATGTGGTAAAAACAGTTACGCATGAGGTAGTAACCTCCGAAGAATTGGGTGGGGCTAATACCCATGCCACCAAATCGGGCGTAACCCATTTTGCCTGTGCTAATGAGATAGAAGCTATCCAGCACGTTAAAAAACTGCTGAGCTATATGCCGCAAAATTGTGAGGACAAAGCACCGGCCGTGGCTTACGAGGCAAAAAAAGAATACCGTGCCGAATTGAATACCATAATGCCCGAAAACGCCGCACAGCCCTATGACATGCGCGAAGTGATTACCCATGTAATTGATGCGGATTCGTTTTTAGAAGTACATAAAGATTTTGCCGAAAATATTGTGGTAGGCTTTGCCCGTTTGGCAGGCCGCAGCATTGGCATTATAGCCAACCAGCCTGCTTTTTTGGCAGGGGTATTGGATATTAATTCATCCACTAAAGGCGCGCGTTTTGTACGCTTTTGCGATAGCTTTAACATCCCCTTATTGGTTTTTGAAGATGTGCCGGGCTTTTTACCGGGCACCGACCAGGAGTGGAACGCCATCATCACTAATGGCGCAAAACTGCTTTACGCTTTTTGCGAGGCTACCGTTCCGCGTATTACGGTAATTACCCGCAAGGCTTATGGCGGCGCTTATGACGTAATGAACTCCAAACACATTGGCGCTGACATGAATTTTGCATGGCCTTCCGCAGAGATTGCCGTAATGGGTGCCAAAGGAGCTGCCGAAATCATTTTTAAACGCGAAATAACCTCGGCAGAAGATAAAGAGGCTAAGTGGAAAGAAATGGAGCAGCTCTATTCAGAAACCTTTGCCAACCCCTACCGCGCTGCCGAACGCGGTTTTATTGACGAAGTAATTGAACCCGCCGAAACCCGCCAAAAACTCATCTTCGCCTTTAAAATGCTGGAGAACAAAGTGGTTAATAACCCAAGGAAAAAGCATGGGAATATACCGTTGTGATTTCGGATGTCGGATTTGTGATTTCGAATTTAAATAGCGCCGGATCAAACAATATTATTATGCCAAAATTCGAAATTGAAAATTCGAAATTCGATATTGAGCAGATACGTCCCGAACTAACATGGCGACTACGGCAACGGGTAATGTACCCGCAAAGCAAGCTGTACGAGATGGAAATGGAGGAGGATAATGACGGTATCCACTTTGGTGCGTTTGAGGATAATGCATTGGTAGGCGTGGTTTCCCTGTTTCAACAAGGAAAAGATTTCCAGTTCAGAAAGTTTGCCGTAGATACCGGTATGCAAAACAAAGGCATTGGCAACGCATTATTAAAATACATGGAAGATTTTGCCTTAAACGAGGGTGCCGAACGGATATGGTGTAACGCGCGGGTATCAGCAATTGGGTTTTATATGAAATTTGGGTTTTTTAAAACCGGTAAAATCTTCTCAAAAAACGGCCTTGATTACGAGGTAATGGAGAAAGTAATTGTCTGAACCGTTGATTTTAATGATTTATTGATTTCGTTGATTGTAGTTCTTTTTTTAACATACTATTCTCCGCTTTTGGCTTTCGGCTTTACACTTTCACCTTAATCATTATATTTGTAGCCGCTGATAAAAAGCCACTTAATAAATACGTATGTCTAAGAAAAAAACTGATGAGCAAAAGCACATCGCTATAGTAAACGACAAGTCCTTATCTTTTTTTGAAAAATATATCAACAACGCCTCTCCTACCGGTTTTGAATGGAAAGGGCAGGAATTATGGCTGGAGTACATTAAGCCTTACATTGACGAACATTATGTAGATAACTACGGCACCGCGGTTGGTATTATCAACCCCAAAGCCGAATATAAAGTAGTTATTGAGGCACATGCCGATGAAATATCATGGTTTGTAAACTATATCACCAGCGATGGCCTGATCTATGTTATCCGCAATGGTGGGTCTGACCACCAGATAGCCCCCTCAAAACGGGTAAATATTCATACCGATAAGGGTATAGTAAAAGCCGTTTTCGGCTGGCCGGCTATCCATACCCGTGGCGCTGGTGAAAAAGAAGAAGCACCGTCACTTAAAAATATTTTCCTTGATTGTGGCTGCACCACAAAAGACGAGGTTGAAAAGTTAGGCATACACGTAGGCTGCGTAATTACTTATGAAGATGAGTTTATGGTGCTGAACGACCGCTACTATGTTGGCAGGGCGTTGGATAACCGTGCGGGTGGTTTTATGATTGCCGAGGTCGCCCGTATGCTGAAAGAAAACAAAAAGAAATTGCCGTTCGGCCTCTATATCGTTAACGCCGTGCAGGAAGAGATCGGTTTACGTGGCGCCGAAATGATAGCCCACCGCATTAAGCCTAACGTAGCTATTGTTACCGATGTTACGCATGATACCCAAACGCCGATGATCAGCAAAATAACACAGGGCGACCTGGCTTGCGGCAAAGGCCCGGTAGTATCTTACGCTCCTGCGGTTCAAAACAACCTGAACAAATTACTGATAGAAACTGCCGAAAAAGAGAAGATCCCTTTTCAGCGCCAGGCATCATCACGTTCAACAGGTACGGATACAGATGCTTTCGCTTATTCAAATGACGGCGTACCGTCTGCATTAATATCGCTGCCATTACGCTATATGCATACCACGGTTGAAATGATACATAAACAAGATGTGGACAATGTGATCAGGCTTATTTATGAAGTACTGTTGAATATCAAAGCCGGACAAGATTTCAGGTACATTAAATAACCCTGCCTAAACAATAAATTAATCTAAGCATTTTACATAAAAGCTTAACTTTAACAATTTATAACAATCCTCCTTTTCAATTATAATGAAAAAACCAACACTACTCATTTTAGCCGCAGGTATGGCCAGTCGCTATGGCAGCATGAAACAAATTGACGGCTTCGGCCCGCATGGCGAAACCATTATTGATTATTCTATTTACGATGCCATTAAAGCAGGTTTCGGTAAAGTAAGCTTTATTATACGCGAAGAATTTGCCGAACCTTTTAAAGCCATTTTTGAACCAAAACTAAAAGGGCGTATTGAAACCGATTATGTTTTTCAAAGCTATGACCTTAAACCTTTTGGTATTGATAAAACCATTGAGCGCGCTAAACCCTGGGGAACAGCACATGCCGTATTAGCGGCCCGCAACCAAATACATGAGCCCTTTTGCGTTATTAACGCAGATGATTTTTATGGTTACGACTCATTTGAAAAAATGGCTAAGTTTTTAACTACCGAAGCTACTGATGACACCTATTCATTGGTAGGTTACCAGATAGATAAAACGTTATCTGATTACGGTTCTGTATCGCGCGGCGTATGCGAAGTTGATACTAATGGCAACATGACCGAAGTAAACGAGCGTACCGAAGTTTACTTTACCGATGGCGGCAAAGTAGCTTATAAAGACGCTACCGGCGAACACCCGCTGCCTAACGACACTCGTGTATCCATGAACTTTTGGGGGTTTACCCCCGCCGTTTTTAAACAAAGCGAAGAAATGTTCAGGCAGTTTGTTGACGCTAATGAAAACAACCCGAAAGCAGAATTCTTTATCCCATTGGTTGCTGATGGGCTGATAAAAAACGGTACAGCATCATTTAAAGTTATCCCAACTGCCTCTAAATGGTTTGGTGTTACTTATAAAGAAGATAAACCTATCGTACAAAAATGTATATCAGCGTTAGTGGATAACGGTACTTATCCAGCTAATCTTTGGGCATAGTTATTTCAGACTTGATGTCCCCGCAGGGTCTCTCGTAGAGGACCCTGCGGAGTAGCAGGAGAAATATTACATTTACTTCATGGCAATTCGTAAACAACATGAAATAACCGATGGTACCTGGTTTGTCACGTTCACCTGCTTTAACTGGATACCGTTATTCGAAATAACAAAGTCGTATGACCTGATTTACAACTGGATAAAACTTATCGACGATAAATACAAAATAAAAACACTGGCTTTTGTGATCATGCCCAATCATGTGCATGTGCTATTATATTTGACGGACGATTCTGTTAATTTAAATAAAGTTATCAGCAACGGAAAACGGTTCATGGCATACGAATTGGTTGAAAGGTTAAAGCGTATGAATAACCAATCGCTCTTAGATACACTCGCTTTGGCCTGTTCTGAAAAGGAAAAAGAAAAAGGGCAGCTTCATAAGGCTTTTGAACCATCATTTGATGCCAAAGTGATTTCCTCGATAAAGTTTTTAAATCAAAAGATGGATTATATTCATCATAACCCTGTTATGGGAAAGTGGCGTTTATGTGAAGATTTTACAGATTATCCACATAGCAGCGCGGCATTTTATGAATTTGACCGGCAGCATCCATTGGCTAACATCGCTGATTATCGTCAATATTGGTTCTGATCCATGCCGCAGGGTCCTCTACGAGAGACCCTGCGGGGACGGAATAATCAAATCTTTCCCAAACTAATAAACCACTACTGCTGTTGTTTTAGATATGCAAACCGAAATATTAGGCAACATCAAAAGCACTACGCAACAAAACAGTACGCTAATTATTAAAACCGCCGAAGCGGAAGCACGTGTAATGGTTTATACCCCATCAGTAATTAGGGTATGTATTAGCAAGAATTTTGATAAAACAGACAGCTCATTCGCTGTAATTCAAAACCCGATTGATTTGCCGGCTTATACCGAATCACCAACTGAAATTGAAATAAACACATCCGCTCTAATACTCCGCATTACTAAATCTCCGCTACGCTTTAATTTTTATACTGCCGACGGAAACCCATTAAGCGAGGACGATAAACGATTTGGCACCAACTGGCAGGATTCAAGGATAGTTAACTACCGCAAATTATATCCTGATGAAAAATTTATTGGTTTGGGCGAAAAAACAGGCAACTTGAACCGCCGCGGCAGTCATTATGTAAACTGGAACACGGATGCCGCTTTACATGACATTGATGCTGACCCGCTTTATAAAACCTTTCCGTTTTTTATTGGCCTGCACAGCGGATTAACTTATGGGTTGTTTTTTGATAATACACATAAAAGCTATTTCGATTTTGGCGCTACAACCGATGATGAAATGAGCTGGTTTGGTGCTGATGGTGGCGACATGAACTATTACTTTTTCGGCGCGCAAAGTGTTCGGGAAATTCTTAGAGATTATACCTGGCTAATTGGGCGCATGGAAATGCCGCCATTGTGGAGCCTGGGCTACCAGCAATGCCGGTGGAGTTATATGAGCGCTGATGAGGTATTGGACATTGCCCAAACATTTCGCGACAAACAAATACCTGCCGATGTGATCTATTGCGATATTGACTATATGGACGGATTTAAAATATTTACCTGGAACAAAAAGGCCTTTCCCGATCCTAAAGCAATGATAAACCGATTGAAGGCGATGAACTTTCACCTGGTAACCATTGTTGACCCCGGTATTAAAATTGAGGAAGGTTACCCGCAATATGATGAGGGTATCAAAAACAATTACTTTGCCACCTACCCCAATGGCGAACTTTATACTGCCAGCGTATGGCCGGGCCACTGCCATTTTCCTGATTTTTTAAATGAGCAAGTTGGCCAATGGTGGGGCGCTGCTTTTACCGCCTTAACCGAACCGGGTGTTGAAGGCTTTTGGAACGATATGAACGAGCCTGCCGCCTGGGGGCAAAATATTCCGTGGCTGGTAAAATTCGGCGATAAATATATGACGGAAGTGCGCAATGTATATGGCATGGAAATGGCCAAAGGCACTTACAACGGCACCAGGAAGTTATTAGGCAATAAACGCCCGTTTGTACTCACCCGTGCTGCCTATTGTGGCACACAGCGTTATTCGGCTGTGTGGACGGGTGACAACTCGGCTACCGACGAACATCTGTTGTTAGGCCAGCGTTTGGTGAATAGCTTGGGCTTAACCGGCATGTCGTTAATTGGAGTGGATATTGGCGGCTTCACCGGTACGCCTACGCCGGAATTAATGGTGCGCTGGAACTCATTGGGTGTATATACCCCTATGTTCCGTAACCATGCTGCCGAAGGCACCATTATGCGCGAACCCTGGCAATGGGGCCAGGAAAATGAAGCCATTATTAAAAAGGATATTGAGTTGCGCTACCGGCTGCTGCCTTATATCTATTCCGGATTTTACCAGTCTGCACAAACAGGGCTACCGTTAAGCCGCACCTTGGCTATTGATTATACCAATGACGAAAATGTATTCGATACTAAGTTCCAAAACCAGTTTATGTTTGGCGATAACATGCTGGTGGCACCTGTGATAAGTACACAGCTATTTGCTGAAGTTTATTTACCAAAAGGCGACTGGTACCGCTTTGGTTCGCATCAAAAATTTAAAGGCAACCAGTTTATAATAGCCGATGCGCCACTAACAAACCTCCCGGTATTTATCAAAGCCGGTGCTATAATCCCTATGCAAAACGTGATACAAAGCACCAATGATGATGGCGATGGTATCTTAGAGCTGCATATATGGAACGGAACTAAAACCACTGAGTTTGTTTATTATGAAGATGACGGGGTGACTTATGACTACCAAAGTGGCAGTTATTGTAAGCGGATTATAAGGTTTGATCCGCAGAAAAGGATGGTTATGCTTTCAGAAGTTGAGGGCCATTTTATATCTAAATATTCATTGATCAAACTTAAACTACATGGTTTTGAGGGTGATGTTCAATTAGTTGATGAGTTTGTGAATGATAATAAAGTTATCCGCGTAAAATATTAATTTATAAAAATCGTCGTTGCTTTTGGTGAGGTCTATTAACAAGAAAAGCCCGATTCTGAATAATCAGCATCGGGCTTCCATTATAAAAACTATTTATTATTTAGTCTCGTCTTTAACTTCTTCAAAGTCAACATCAGTTACGGTATCGCCGTGATCCTGTGCACCTGCATCACCTGCTCCCGGTTGTGGCTGGCCTTGTTCTGCCGAAGCTTTGTACATATCTTCAGAAGCTGCGGTCCAGGCAGTGTTTAACTCTTCTTGAGCAACTTCAATATCCGCTAAGTTTTTAGACGTATAAGCTGCTTTCAATTTAGTTAAACCTTCTTCGATAGATCCTTTTTTATCAGCAGGTATCTTATCACCGTACTCTTTCAGTTGTTTTTCGGTCGAGAAGATCAGGGCATCAGCCGAGTTCAGTTTTTCAACTTCTTCTTTTGCTGCTTTATCAGCATCAGCGTTAGCTTCTGCTTCATCTTTCATCCTCTTGATCTCAGCATCACTTAAACCTGATGAAGCTTCAATACGGATCTTTTGTTCTTTACCGGTTGCTTTATCTTTAGCAGATACATGCAATATACCGTTGGCGTCAATATCAAAAGTTACTTCTACCTGTGGTACGCCGCGCGGTGCCGGTGGTATGCCTGCCAGGTTAAACTGGCCTATAGTACGGTTGCCCGCAGCCATTGGGCGTTCGCCCTGTAAAACGTGTATCTGTACTTCAGGCTGGTTATCAGACGCAGTAGAAAATGTTTCTGTTTTTTTGGTAGGGATAGTTGTATTTGCTTCTATCAGCCTGGTCATTACACCACCCATGGTTTCAATACCTAATGAAAGCGGGGTAACATCCAACAACAACACATCCTTCACTTCGCCGGTTAATACACCACCTTGTATAGCAGCGCCAATAGCAACCACTTCATCGGGGTTTACACCTTTTGAAGGCGCTTTACCAAAGAACTTTTGCACAGCTTCCTGTATAGCAGGGATACGGGTTGAACCACCTACCAAAATAACTTCATCAATATCTGCTGTGGTATAACCTGCATTTTTCAAAGCGGTTTTACAAGGCTCAATAGTACGTTTGATCAGGCTATCAGCCAATTGCTCAAATTTAGCACGGGTTAATGTTTTAACTAAGTGCTTTGGCATACCATCAGCAGCAGTGATGTATGGCAGGTTAATTTCTGTTTGTGCCGAGCTTGATAATTCAATTTTAGCCTTTTCAGCCGATTCTTTTAAACGTTGCAAAGCCATTGGGTCCTTACGCAGGTCAATACCTTCATCACTTTTAAATTCGTCTGCCATCCAGTCAATAATTACCTGGTCAAAGTCGTCACCACCCAAGTGTGTATCACCATCGGTTGATTTTACTTCAAATACGCCGTCACCTAATTCAAGTACCGAAACGTCATGTGTACCACCACCGCAGTCAAACACAGCAATTTTCATGTCCTTATGTGCTTTGTCCAAACCATAGGCAAGGGCAGCAGCAGTAGGCTCGTTAATGATACGGCGAACTTTTAAACCTGCAATTTCACCGGCTTCTTTTGTAGCCTGGCGTTGTGCGTCATTAAAATATGCGGGAACGGTAATAACCGCTTCGGTAACTTCATGGCCCAAAAAGTCTTCAGCAGTTTTCTTCATTTTCTGAAGTATCATAGCCGAAATTTCCTGTGGCGTATATTTACGGTCGCCAATTTCCACACGAGGTGTGTTATTGTCGCCTTTAACCACTTTATATGGCACACGGGCAGCTTCTTTAGTAACCTCGTTAAACTGGTTACCCATAAAGCGCTTAATAGATGATATAGTTCTTGTAGGATTTGTAATAGCCTGGCGTTTTGCAGGATCTCCTACTTTACGTTCGCCGTTGTCAATAAAAGCTACTACAGACGGCGTAGTACGTTTGCCCTCGCTGTTAGCAATAACTACCGGTTCATTACCTTCCATTACAGCTACGCAGGAGTTTGTTGTTCCTAAGTCGATTCCAATTATTTTAGACATATGATTATTTTTTTCTTGATTGATTGTTTTATTATACAACCTGTTTAACAAGCCTTGTGCCAATGTGGATTTGGCAGAAAACAAAAGGTAAAAGCTGAAAGGTAAAAGGTAAAAGGTAATATTTCGTCAGAAATCCGTATTAAAACGGTGACATGTTGGCAGGAAATAGTGATTAGAGATTGGTTAATTAGAGATTAATTACGCGGTCTTTCCAAATGCGATTTAAGAATCTTTTTATAAAACTTAACATCCCAAAGAACATTGTTTAAAGAATCAATGATTGGTTTCTCATCAAACCTTTTTTGGCCTTTAATCTTTACTTCAATCACTTTTCCTTCATTTATATAATATCTTCCTTCAAATGCAAGATCAAGCTTTTTAAAGTTTAATGTTCCCGAATTGTCAGCAGAAAAGTCCGCTTCCTTCTCATAGATAAAAAATAACTGGCCATTCTCTAAATAATATTCAAATTGTCTCTCGCCAAACGACAAACCTATCGAAACTATCATTTTGCAAATTGTATCACCTTTAAAGTACCCTGTTAACGACTCTCCGCCATCGGTCGTTTGGCGCTGAAATTCATCATTTTTAAGTTTTATAATTTTAAGTGATTTATCATTATTAATTTGTTGAAATGAACTCCTGATATCTTTTATTATCTCATCTTTTGATTGACCATAACTAGTTATTGAAAAGACTAATAGACTAAATGAAATAAATAATTCATAAAAGACTTTCATCAGAATATGTTAAAATCCAATTCATTTACGAAGCCATCGCAAAAGGCACAACATGAATACGATCAGCTTTCTTCTCAGCCGCCCACAAATCGTACCCCTGCTGCATATTCATCCATAGCTGCGGCGTTGTATTTAATGCTTTTGATAAACGGATAGCCATTTCGGCGCTAACACCCATGTGACCGTTAACTAATTGGGATAATGTTTTACGGGCAATACCCAATTGAGTAGCCGCCTGGGTTATGGTTATCTCCATCGGCTCCAGGTAAAGTCCTTTTAATATTATTCCCGGATGCACCGGGGCCATACCTCGCTTTATCATAATTTATTTATTTAATGGTAATCAATATAATCAACATCGAAAGCATTTTCCTTTTCAAATCGGAATATCAAACGATAATTACCGTTTATCTTCACCGCCCAAAATCCTGACAAATTACCTTTAAGTGCGTGTAGATCTGAACCCGGAAAATTCATATCCTGTACATCTGTCGCATTATCAAGTAGTGTTAAGATCATCCTTATCTTTAAAATTTGAACTGAAGGCAGTTTAGATACATCGTCCTTTTCCCATAACAGTTTTACGCCTTTATGTTTAATGCTTTCAATCATTAATACAAATGTAACGTATTACGTAACACGTGTCAATCATTTTATATCAAAAAAAACGCCAACTCAAACTGAGCAGGGCGTTTTTAATATCCTGAAAGAATTTAGTTTGATAATCGCGAACAACCAACGATTCCTTTGATATTATCTTAGATAGCCCTCAGGTCAGATTTCCTTCCATTAGGATTTACTATTTTTCTTAATCATTGATTTTTAATTTGTACCCCTTCCCATGAATGTTCATCAATTGTATAGACGGGTCATTCTCCAGTTTTTTGCGCAGTTTGGATATAAACATATCCAGGCTGCGCCCAACAATAACGCCGTCATCTTCCCATATTTCTTTTTGAAGACGGGTTCTTTCCACTATTGAGTTCAGCGAATTGGCAAAAATCAGCAACAGTTTATTTTCTTTAGCTGTTAACCCGGTAATTATATCTCCGGTTAGTAACTGTCGCTTTTGTGGGTAAAAATAGGTTTGCCCTATTTTAAATTGCCTGGTTACCGTATCGTTATCTTCGGTTATGCTTTTTCTCTTTTTAACCGAGCG
>JABDBT010000034.1 GCA_013288465.1 Bacteroidota bacterium
AAGTTAGTTGCACGGCCAAAAAAGTCTTGTTTAAAATCAATCTCGCCATTATCAGCTTTTGGCGGGTTAGCCAGGTCAAAGTTGGTTACATGGAAAGTTTCGCCCGCGCCCTCCGCATCAGATGCGGTAATGATTGGCGTATGCAGGTAAATAAATCCGCGTTCCTGGAAAAACTGGTGCACGGCATAAGCCAGCGTGTTACGCACCCTGAATATCGCCCCAAAAGTATTGGTACGAAAACGCAGGTGCGCTATCTCACGTAAAAACTCCAGGCTATGCTTTTTAGGTTGCAGCGGGTATTTCTCCGGGTCGCTATCGCCTAATATTTCAATTTGTTTAGCTTTAACTTCAACCGTTTGGCCTTTACCTAACGAGGCAACCAGTTGCCCCACCACACTTATAGCCGCGCCGGTGGTTATCCGTTTTAATAAGGCCTCATCGGTATTTAAAAAATCGACTACTATCTGTATATTGCTGTTTGTTGAGCCATCATTCAAAGCAATAAACTGGTTATTACGAAAGGTGCGCACCCATCCTTTAACCGTTACTTCCCGATCAGTTTCTGTACTTTCTAATAATGCTTTGACCTTTATTCGCTGGCTCATACTAATAATATATTTTGAGCGGCTAAATTACGATTATTTGAGTTTGTGTGAACCGGAATTTTCAAATTGAAAAAGTGATGCAATTCAGTCGCAGAAGTTAGTATTGAGTTTGAAATGATCTCTTTATCGATCTTTTAAAACTTCAAAAGGCTTTTTGAGTTTAATTATAAAAACCAAACATGCAGCCGGGCATCAAAAAACTTGTTGAATTTTTCATTTTTGTTATTGTTGTGGGCCTTATTTATCCGCTCGTTATGTCGGGTATATTTAAACTGAATATCAAAACATCCATTATTGTAGGCGGTATTTTCGGTATTGTTGGCGGGCTTCTATGGGCTGTTACTTCAAATATCAGGGAGAAAAGAAAAGCTATGAAATGATTTCGAATTTCGGATGTTCAATTTCGAATTTAAATTACCCTAAATCCGAGAATCATTTAAAGAAATACTTCACCCCTAATCCCGGCGCTATATCAAAAAATGGACCTGTAGCCATTTCGATACGGGGGTTAAGATCGAGGCTAACGGCTATGGGCGATTGTGGTATGATATATTCTAAACCTATTACACCATCGGCACCCAATAATATCTGGTTATTACGATAAACTTCGGTACTGCCTCCAAACCGCTGGTAGGTTCCGCTGCCTATGGCGCCAACATGTCCGCCAAAACCGTAATAAAACTTCAGCGCAGGTACATTGAAGGCTTCCATATTAATTTCATACAAACCGGTAACCACCAGGCCGCTGTTGCGGAAACCCAGCACACCTTCCAATGCCGTATTATCGGCAATAAAATATTTGCCCGAGATGCCGTTTTCATATCCGCCAAATTTTAAACCGGCGGCAAAAGTATAGTTCTCCGTATTTGAAGCCGCGGTTGATTGCGCGTTTACCGACATCCCCATAAAAAGAAAAGCCGCTAAAATAATTAAGTTACGTAGTGTGTTTTTCATGCCCTTAAAACGGCAAAGTTACGTCTTTATGATATGGGCAGGCAAATTTTGTAGGTGTCTGAACCATGATTAAACGGATTAGGCAGGTTATCGGGATGCAGAAAAACTTAATCTATTTGATTTCATCAACGAAATCCAAAAATCAATTTAATCAATGGTTCAGACAATTTTGTGTGATGTATTAAATACATTAAATTAGACGATTAAACTTAAATGTAATTGAGGATGAGAAATAAGTATTACCTAACCCTGCTTTTTTTAACAGGTTATTTATTAGCTGTTATTGATGTAAAAGGCCAGTCGGCAGATGACCAGACTTATAAAAACGGGATGGTTGTTTGTGCTTACCCCGATGCCGCGCAGGTTGGCGTAGCTATATTAAAAAAGGGTGGAAACGCCGTTGATGCCGCTGTGGCTGTGCAGTTTGCATTGGCGGTAACTTTCCCTGAGGCGGGTAATATAGGTGGCGGCGGGTTTATGGTTTACCGGTCGGCAAAAGGCGATGTTAGTACTTTAGATTTCAGGGAAAAAGCACCGGCTGCTGCCAGTACGAATATGTATTTAGATGCCGCAGGCAATGTAATACCCAACATGAGTTTGAGCACACACCAGGCATCGGGCGTACCGGGGTCAGTTGCCGGGATAGCAGAAGCACACCGTAAATATGGTAAACTGCCCTGGGCCGAGCTCGTACAACCGGCTATTGACCTTGCACGCAATGGTTATAAATTAACCAAACGCCTTGCCGATGCCTATAACCGCAGCCAAACCACTTTAAAAAATGCAAACCCGGGCAAAACCTACCTGTTAAAAGATACGCCTTGGAAAGAAGGCGACGTGCTGGTACAGGAAGACCTCGCCAAAACGCTTGAACAAATACGCGATAAAGGCCGCAGCGGGTTTTATGAAGGTGTAGTAGCTGACGAAATTGTGGCCGAAATGAAAACCGGCAATGGCTTAATTACCAAAGCCGACCTGCAAAATTACCATGCCGTATGGCGCAAACCCATTATAGGCGATTACAGGGGATATAAAATAATTAGCATGCCGCCGCCGTCAAGCGGGGGGATTGCGCTGCTCTCATTACTAAAATCGGTTGAAAGTTACCCCTTGCATAGGTGGGGCTATAACCAGGATTCGACCGTACAGGTGATGATAGAAGCCGAGCGCAGGGTATATGCCGACCGTTCAAAATATTTGGGCGATCCTGATTTTTATAAAGTACCGGTGGATAGCTTATTAAGAACATCATATATACTGGGGCGCATGAGCAGCTTTAACTGGGCCGCAGCTACACCAAGTACCAGCATACAGCCTGGTGTTATTGCCGGGTACGAAAGCGATCAAACCACGCACTATTCTATTACCGATAAAGATGGCAACGCGGTTGCCATCACCACCACTTTAAACGGTTCGTTCGGTTCTAAAATATTTGTTAAAGGCGCGGGTTTTTTACTGAACAATGAAATGGACGATTTTAGCTCAAAGCCCGGAGTACCTAATATGTACGGGCTGCTGGGCGGTAAGGCCAACAGCATACAGCCTAATAAACGTATGTTATCAGCCATGACGCCAACTATTGTCGAAAAAAACGGCAAACTGTTTATGGTGGTAGGCACGCCGGGCGGCGCCACTATTATTACCTCGGTATTTCAAACGATATTGAATGTGATAGACTTTGATCAGGATATGCAGCAGGCGGTTACTTCAAAACGTTTCCACCACCAATGGATGCCCGATAATGTGCAGGTTGAGCGGGGCGCGTTTAGCGAGGCAACACAAACTAAGCTAACGCAAAAAGGATATATATTTAAAAGCAGCGGCGGCATTGGCCGGGTTGATGGCATATTAAAAACACCAACCGGCTACCAGGGCGGCGCCGATCCGCGGGGGGATGATACGAAGGTGGGGTGGTAGAGGATTTCGAATTTCGGATGTTCAATTTCGAATTTAATTTTGAATTGAAAAATTGATCTATTACTTGTTTATTGTTAGTTAAGAGAGTTATCTATTTCGGATTTCATTTAATTTCGAAATTGAACATCCGAAATTCGAAATAAAATCCGTCTTGTATAATCAACAACAGTTTCTTACGTTTGGCAACCATGCGCAGTAATGTAAAACACCAGGAGAGTATTGATTATTTTTTGAAGATAGTTTGGCAAACTGTGGCTAACCGGTATAATCAACTGGTTACTGAGTTTGGCATTACCCAATCTATTGGCTATTTACTGCTCAATATTGATGAGGAAGAAGGTACAACCGTTTCGCAGGTAGCAGCATTACTGGGATTAAAATCAACCAGTCTTTCGCGGATGCTGAGCCAGTTAGAGAAAACCGGATTGATATACCGCGAATCAAACCAGGGCGATAAACGGTCGGTTAAAATATATTTAACCGCGTTAGGTAAAGAAAAACGGCAGCAGGCGCGCGCAGTTGCCAAAGAGTTTAACAACTACCTTAATGCCCACATTAAAGAAGCTGATAAGCAGTATTTGATTGATATGCTGAAGAAAGTAAACCAGTTGACCCTAAATTATAAACCCGAAAATTGAGAGTTGGGGTATTAGAGCCAGAGTATTAGAGTCAAGAACCAAGATGCAAGAGCCAAGAAGGTAGCAACATAGAGGGAAAATACCTAAAAAAGAAAAAATCAGGCAGATTACGTCGGTTTATTGACAAAAACGAGCTCGTTTTGGGCTTTTATCTTGATTCCTGGCCCTTGATTCTTGGTTCTTGACTCGTATGATTGTTTGATTTTGCTGCTAACGGCCAACCCTTTAAATGTTAAAATATGTTAAGCTGCTGTTTTTGAATTATAAAAGAATAAATTTGCCTTGGGAAAATTAAATGAGCAGGGTACTATTCATATTGTTGTTTTTTTGTTCTTTTTTAGCAGCCTGCACAAAAGCTACCGATACAGGATTGGCGGCAGAAAAAGCGCAGGCTATAATTGATGATAAAATTATAAGCGATTACCTGGCTCAAAATCCCGGTTTAAACGCTAAACGCATTGATACTACAGGTGTATATTATATTATTAAACAGGTGGGCAGCGGGAATAATTTATTTACCAACTCAACCCAGGTAACGGTGGCTGATACCGGACGATTGTTAAACCCGCCTTTTACAGGGCAAATATTTACTGAAACAAATGACTTTCACCCGTCATACATATTGAGCCAGGTTATTACAGGATGGCAAATAGGGATACCTCAATGCAAAAAAGGCGGAATAATACGATTGCTCATTCCGTCCCGTTATGCTTACGGGCCTAATCCACAACCAAATATAGGACCACAAGTTGGCTTAGCAGCCGGTTTGCCCAAAAACGCGGTACTGGATTTTGATATACAGCTTTATGATATAACCAATTAAGTGAAGCTTTAAGAAAAACGAACAGGAATTTAACCAGAGATACCGCCGATATTAAAGGCAAATACTAATACAAAAACGTGCAGGGCACGAAACAAATAATTACAAATGAGACAAACAATTTTTACCCTTTTATTAATTTCTGCCTTCGGTTTAATTTCATGCCGCAAAAGTACAGTTCAGCCCGGAATTGAACAGGTTGATAACACCCAGATACTATCATACATTAGCACACACGGTATAACCGGTATGAAACGTGATACAGTAGGCGGAGATACCTCGGGCATATACTATCAAATTCTTTTGCCGGGTATAGCGGGCACTTCTTATAAATATTCAGATAGCCTTGCAATGGTATATTCATTGAGCAGTTTTGACGGGCTTTATACATCACTTGATACCACCACCAACCATTTTGAAAACTATGCCGGCCATATTTCTTCAACTGCGTTGCCTTATGGTTTGCAATTAGTTGTGCATGATGTTTTAAAAAGAGGTGGCAGTATGCGCGTACTTATACCTTCGCATCTTGCTTATGGGGTAAGTGGTTATGGCAGCGGCAGCAGCAGTAATCCTAATAGCAAAATTGCCGGCAACCAATGTCTTGATTACTATATTCATGCTATAACTAACCAGGCTGCTTATGATGACCTGGTGATCACAAATTTTATGGCCAGGAACAACTATGTGGGCTACAAAAAAACCGCATCGGGACTGTATTACTTTTTACATATACCGGGTACGGGTACCGACCCTATAACTGATAATACTACTGTAACCAGTACTTACACAGGCGATTTGTTAAGCGGTGTTGTTTTTGACCAATATAATACAGCCGATGGCTCAGGTACAGCGCAAGATATTGATATACTGATACCCGGCATACAGGAAGGGTTGAAAAACTATGCCAGTACAGGCGCTTACATATCATTATTGATACCATCAGGGTTGGCCTATGGTAAAACCGCTACCTCCAGCGGCGTACCGCCAAATAGTGTTGTGCATTACGAAATGCGTATTACCGCAGTTACACCATAGTTTACTTTGTTAAAGCCGCTTTAAACGCTTTTAAACAGCGTTGGCGCGCCAGGGTATGATCAACAATGGGTTTTGGATATTTGCTGAAGTCGGCATATTCCGGAACCCATTTCTTTATGTATTTAAATTCGGGGTCAAATTTTTTGAGTTGTGAGTCAGGGTTAAAAATACGGAAGTAAGGCGCGGCATCCGTTCCCGAGCCTGCCGCCCACTGCCAGCCGCCTACATTGCTGGCCATTTCATAATCTAATAACTTACCGGCAAAATAACGTTCGCCCCAGCGCCAGTCAATCAACAGGTCTTTAGTTAAAAAACTTGCAACCACCATGCGTACGCGGTTATGCATATAGCCGGTAGCGTTTAATTCGCGCATACCCGCGTCAACTAACGGGAAGCCTGTTTCGCCGTTGCTCCAGGCTTTAAACTGTTGTTCGTCATTTACCCATTTAATACGATCATATTCGGGCCTGAAAGCATGATCGGCAGTTTTTGGGAAGTGATGTAGTACCATCATATAAAACTCGCGCCATATTAACTCGTTCAGCCAAGTTTTTTCGTGGGCTTTATACGCTGTTGCAGCCAGCTCCCTTATGCTTACCGTTCCAAATCTTAAATGCAGGCCAATACGCGAAGTACCATTAACCGCCGGGAAATCTCTCTTTTCGGCATATTCGTCTATAACAGCTTTATACCCGGTACCCGGAAAATTAACCCTGTTTTTTTCAAAACCTATCTCTTTTAATGAAGGCATTTTTAAGTCCGGCGTTTTGACCGTGTTATCTAAATACTTTTCAGACGGATAGCTTTTTAAATAAAACGGAGTAAGCGCCTGGTACCATTTACGTTGATAAGGGGTGTAAACCGTATAAGGTTTACCATCATCTTTTATCACTTCATCTTTTTCAAATATTACCTGGTCTTTATAGGTTTTAAAATCAGTGCTGTGTTTGTTCAGTAATTTACCAATAGCTTCATCTCGGTTTTTGGCATAAGGCTCATAGTCGTGGTTGGTATAAACAGTTTTAACCACATAATCCTTTAAAATAGAACCCCACGCCTGCTCCGCCCCGCCATGCAATACCAACAAGCTGCTGCCATGCTGTTGCAGTTCTTTTTGCAGGCTTTCAATGGTTTCGCAAATAAAAGTTACCCGTGCATCCTTCCTGTCGTCGAGTTGATCTAAGATCTCTTTATCAAAAATAAAAACCGGCAATACCGGGCAGCCGTCTTTTAAAGCATGGTACAGCCCGGCATTATCCTTTAAACGCAGATCGCGGCGAAACCAGAAGATGTTAATTGGAGTGTTCATGCTTGTTTAGTTATTGCAGGGAGCGTGGCGGTTGGCGGGTAAACTTAACTATATATGTCATTCAATGCTTCTTTGATCGTAGGATATTTAAACCCAAACCCTGCGTCCTCAATTTTTTGTGAGGATACTTTGGTGCTTGCTAATACCAATGTGCCCATTTCGCCAAAAAGCAATTTCAAAACAAATGCAGGTACGTTAGGTGCCCAAAGTGGTCTGTGTAATTGTTGGGCAACGGCTTGGGTCAATTGCATATTGGTTATCGGGTTAGGGGCAACCATATTATAAACGCCTTTGAGTTCCCTATTTTCTATTCCATAAAAATATAGGTTAATAACATCCTGCCAGTGTATCCAGGGCACCCATTGCCTGCCATTACCCAGCGGCGAACCGATTCCCAATTTTATGGGCAACGCAAGTTTCGGCAGGGCGCCGTCTTTTTTTGTCAGCACTACGCCTGTACGAAATTTTAATACCCGCATCCCCAATTGTTCGCCTTCATCAACAGCCTGTTCCCATTGTACGCAGCAATTGCCTAAAAAATCATTTGACGGCGGGCTATCTTCCGTAAGCAGTTCATCGCCGGCGTTATTATAGTAACCCGTCCCGGATGCCGAAATAACAGTTTCCACATGGTGCGGCTTATTTTTAAGCAGCTGATAAACCAGGCTTATAGATTTGGTACGGCTCTCGATGAGTTCTTTTTTGCGGTCGCCGGTCCAGCGTTTATCGGCAATGCCCGCGCCGGCTAAATGGACTATGGCATCAACACCGTTAATACATTTTTCATCAATAATACCTTTAGGTATGTCCCATATCCAGGTTTTTATCTGCGGGTCATTCCCCGGTTTACGGCTTAAATGACTTACTTCGTATCCTTTATCCAATAACAACCGCGTAAGGGATTTGCCCACCACGCCGGAGCCTCCGGTTAATAAAATGTGTTTAGCCATAGATAGTACAAGGTAGCAATAAATGGGTTAAACCTACCCCAATATCTCCTTAATATCATCAGCCGAAAGCGATTTAATGAAGCTTTCTTCGGTGGTTATTAAGGCGCGGGCTACGCTGAGTTTGCGTTGTTGCAGGGCCAATATTTTTTCTTCAACCGAATCTTTAGTGATAAATTTATAGATGAACACATTTTTGGTTTGCCCAATACGGTGCGTGCGGTCAATAGCCTGTTGCTCAACAGCAGGGTTCCACCATGGGTCGAGGATGAAAACATAGTCGGCTTCGGTTAAGTTAAGCCCTACCCCACCGGCTTTTATGGAGATGAGGAACACCCTGGTTTTTTCATCCTCCTGGAATTGTTTCACCACATCGCCCCGGTTTTGGGTACTGCCGTCTAAATAAACATACGGGATGCCCTGCTCTTCAAAATATTCGCGGTAAATGCTCAACTGTTTTACAAATTGCGAAAATATCAAAACCTTATGCCCACCGTCGAGCACAGTGGTAAGGGTGTGGGTTACGTTTTCAAATTTGCCCGAGTCGCCTTCGTATTCCTGGTCAATCATATAAGGGTGATTGGCAATTTGGCGCAGCTTGGTTAACCCCTGTAAAACCTGTATCTGTGTTTTGGCAAAGGTGCCGTCCTCCAGGCTTTTCAGCAACTCGTTACGGTATTCGGATTTCACCTTTTCATATACTGCTGCCTGTTCCTCGCTCATTTTACAATAAAACAAGTTCTCGGTTTTTGGCGGCAACTCGGTTGCTACCTGCTCTTTGGTACGCCGCAAAACAAAAGGTTTTATCATGGCCTGCAGTTTGCGGGCCTTCTCTTCGTCTTTCTTTTTTTCAATAGGCGTTACAAACTCATTTTGAAAATATTGCTGCGCGCCCAGCATACCCGGGTTAATAAACGACATCTGCGTCCACAGGTCATTAACCGAATTTTCGACCGGCGTGCCACTCAAAATCAGTTTAAAGCGCGATTTAAGCAGCTTAACCGAATGGTATGATTTTGACGATGAGTTTTTGATATTCTGGCTTTCATCCAAAATAATATAATCAAAAACATAATCCTGTAGCACTTCAATGTCAATACGGGTGATGCCGTAGGTAGTGATAACCACATCATAATTGGCAAACACCTCTGCCGATTTATAACGAAACGTGCCGGTATGCACCATCAGCCTAAGTTTCGGTGTAAACTTTTTAGCCTCGTTTAGCCAGTTATAAATTAACGAGGTGGGCATAATAACCAGCGAGGTGCTTTTACTGCCAGCGGCCTCCGTATCTTCTTTATGCTTTTGCAGCAGCGCCAGGGTTTGTATGGTTTTGCCCAAACCCATATCATCGGCCAGGCAGCCCCCAAAATGGAAGCTTTTTAAAAAATGAAACCAGTTATAGCCTGCCTGCTGGTAATGTCTTAATTCGCCTTTAAAATTAACGGGCATGGCAATCTCTTCCAGGTAGTCAAAATCAGTTAGCTTTTGCAGCTTGCGGCTCATGGTAATACCGGCCAGTTCGCCTTCGGCAAGGTCAGTCACTAAACCTATGTGGTGCTTGCGCAGTTTCAGATGATCGCGGCCCTCGCTAAAATGCAGCAGGTTGCCATATTGCGAAAACCATTTTTCGGGTATTACAGCTATCTCGCCCGATGGAAGGGTAAACTCCTTTTTATGATTAAGGATATGGTGTTTTAACTGAATAAAAGGTATGCGGTACGGCCCGAAATAAACGAAGGCGTTAATATCAAACCAATCGTTATCCTCGGTAACTTCCAAATCAATTTTGCTGGTGCCAAACACATAGCGCTTTTGGCCTTCGGGCTGCTCAATTTCAAAACCTTCGGCTGTTAATTCGTCATGATGCTGGTTTAGCCATTCAAAAATGGAAAATGAGTGATCGTCCTCTTCATCGCTAATAGCCACCTCCAGGTTTTGAAACAGGGACGATGTGATTTTTAACCCCAGCGCCTCTAACTGGTGCAGCTTGTTTTTTTCCCAGGTTACCGATCGTTTGATGCGGTGAAAAGTATAATCATCGCCATTACGGTCCATGCGCACCGAAATGGGCCGGCCATCACCATACGGGAAAACATAACCGGCATATTTAAAATAAAGCTGTAGCTGCGAGGTACCACCCTCAACGTATATGGGTTTTAGTATGGGAGTAGCTTCGTGTTTTTCGGTATCAATGGTAAAGCCCTCGGCGTAAACATTGTGTTTTTCAATGAGGGGCGCTACAAATTTTTCAAAATACGATTGCTCTGACGACCTGGGAATAGCGATATAACGTTTATTTAAAAACGGAGCCAGCTTTTTGCCTTCTATTTCCTTTTCAAAATGATAAAGGGTATCGTCCATCAGCATCCATGCAGGGTGGTTGCAAATGATCTCGGCATTTTTAAACATAAACTCTATCCGCATACCATGATATTTGATGGTAGGGAAATACCTTATTTCTTCCTCATTGCGCCTGAAATGGAATAATACCGAAGCAGCTTCATCAGCAATTTGCAGCTTGCGCTCGGCAGGGTAACCTTCCTTGCTCATCAAGTAAATTAGCTTGCTACCCAGCAGGCCCAGCGCGTCGGCCATGCGCTTTTCAATTTTGGGACGAATGGTTTCAAAAAGCTGTTCGGTGAAAATTTTGGCAAAAAACTCCGAAGGGCGTATAAGCTTTTTATAAAACCGTTTTATCACGTTGCCCTGCTCCATCTCTTCCAGTATTTTGATGAGCTTAATATCGGTTTCGTCGATATAGCGCGCAAACTCGCTGGCCGTATTTGAAAATAAACGTTGATGGGTTAATGAAAATTCGCCGTTGGGGTTAAGCTGAACAATGTGCGGTTCAATTACATACGACAGGTATTCGTGCCGGGCAATGGCATAGATAATTTTGCAAGGCTTTGAACTGTCGACGCGTAACATGAGCTTTTGATAAAAAAATTATTAAAAGCTACATCAACAAAAAATTCAAACGTAGTTAGAATTTGCAGGAAGTGGAAATATTTTGGAGGAAATAGTTATTAACAGGGGGTGTAGTTATTAGAGATTAGTTAATTGTGCAGCGGGTTGCTGCACAAATTATTATGAAGCTATCCACGCTAGTCTATTTCTGTCTCCCCATCAAACACCCTAACCGCAGGCCCTTCCAAAAAGATCCCGGTAAAGGCATTCCCGTCATAATTAAAATGGATATTCAGATCACCGCCCAAAACTTTAATGGGAGTGTTGATATGGCCGGTTTGGTTGTTGTGTTTAGCCATGGCCAGCGCTACGGCGGTTACACCTGTTCCGCAGGCATAGGTTTCGGCCTCTACGCCGCGCTCAAAAGTGCGTACAAAGTAACCGGCATCGGTTGGCTCAACAAAGTTTATATTAATGCCTTCGGCTTTGTAAGTGGCATTGTTGCGTATGGCGTAGCCTTCATGGTAAACGTCTTTGTCCTCAAGGTTATCAGCCATTGCAATATAATGCGGCGAGCCGGTATTTAAAACGTAGGCATCGCCATCGCGGTTAACGGTATCTACGTCTATCATTTGTAAACTCACCCAATCGCCTGCTGCCGAAATTTTGGCATAATGCGGCCCGTCAACTGCCAAAAATGTTGTTTCATCTTTGATAATTCCTAAAAATTTGGCAAAAGCTACAATACACCGGCCACCGTTACCGCACATGCTGCTGGGTTGCCCGTCGGCATTATAATAAACCATTTCAAAGTCATAGCCTTCGCGGTTTTGCAGAAACATGATACCATCGCCGCCAATGCCAAAACGGCGGTCGCATAGGCGGGCAATCAGCGCTACATTATGGTGATTTATAATGTTTTCGCGGTTGTCAACCAGTATAAAATCGTTCCCGGCGCCCTGGTATTTATAAAAATGTATCTTCACAATAGAATAATATTTAATATAATATAGAGTCAAGAATCAAGAGCCAAGAATCAAGATAAAAAAAAGCGAGCTTATTATTGTAATATGCCGACCTAACCTGTCCAACCTTTTTCTTTTTCACTGGGTTCTTCCTTATATTATTGTTATCTTGATTCTTAATTCTTGGCTCTTGATTCTCATCATTGCCTCAATTTAACAAATTTTAACAAAAATAGGCATAACTTAATATTGTTTTTACCGTCTATATGGTATTAATTTTGATAATTACAATAAAGTGAAAAAGCAATTAATAAAAAGGAAATGAATAACATGAAAAAGTTTGGTTTAACATTGTTAACCGCCTTTGTAGGCGGCGCTATGGCGTTGGGCACGTATAAGGTATTAGAAAACAGGCATACCGACAACATGAGCTTTGAAGACAAGCAGAAAGTTTATTTTGCAAATAACCCAATGACCCCGGCTATCACCTCATCAGCAGGTGAAGTTGATTTTACACAGGCCGCCGCGGCGGTAACACCGGCGGTGGTTTATATACGCACTACTTATAATAATACAGCAAAAAATGATGAGCAGGACCAGATGCAGCGTATGTTTGGCGATATGTTTGGGCAACGTATGCCCAGCCAGCGTATGCCTCAAATGGCTTCAGGCTCGGGCGTAATTATTTCGCCGGATGGTTATATTGTTACCAATAACCACGTAGTTGAAAAAGCCGATAAAATTCAAATCACCACCAACGACCACCGTACCTTTAAAGCTAAAGTTATAGGTACCGACCCAAATACCGACCTGGCGCTGATAAAAATTGACGCTACCGATCTGCCTATTATAAAGTTCGGCAACTCGGACGATGCAAAGGTGGGCGAATGGGTATTAGCTGTTGGTAACCCGTTTAATTTAACATCAACCGTTACAGCCGGTATAGTGAGCGCTAAGGGCCGTGGTATCGGTATCATCGGGTCGCAGGATGATGAGCAGCAACAGCAGCAAAACCCTTTTGGGATGCGTACGCAAAGACAATCACAAACCCCTCAGCCACGTAAAGGCATCGAATCATTTATACAAACAGATGCCGCTATCAACCCCGGTAACAGTGGTGGCGCATTAGTAAATACTAAGGGCGAGCTAATAGGCATTAACTCTGCCATAGCTTCAGAAACCGGGTCGTATGTAGGTTATGGTTTTGCCATCCCTATTAACCTGGCCAAAAAAGTTTTGAACGATATTCAAAAATATGGTGTGGTTAAACGCGGCTTTGTAGGCGTACAATTTCAGGAGTTAAATCCTGATGCTGCCGAAGCATTACATATTGACAAAACCGTTGGCCTATATGTAAGCGATGTAGTGCCTGGTAGTGGAGCTGAACAGGCCGGACTTAAAAAAGGCGATATTATTACAAAAGTTGCGGGTAATACCGTTTATGAATCGTCAGACCTGGAAGAGCCTGTGGGCCGTTTACAACCGGGCGACAAAATAAACATAACTGTTTTACGCGACGGCGAACCAAAAAACTTCAGCGTTACGCTTAAAGGTGAAGCACCTGTAGCACGTACCGCCGTTGTTTCAAAATCGGCCGAAGAACTGTATAACAGGTTAGGCGCAAGCTTTGTAACGCTTAGCCCGGCTCAAAAAGCTAAATTCCATGTAATGGGTGGCGTTTTGGTTACCCAGGTGCGCCAGGGTGGTATGTTTGATGATTTTGATGTGGCCGTAGGTTCGGTTATCACCAACATTAACAGGCAACCTATAAACAGTGTGGCGGATATTGACAAGGCTATTACTAATCTTAAAAACGGGAATGTGATCATTAGTGGCTACAGTCCTGATGGAACAAGATTTAATAACAGCTTTATGGTTGCGCAGTAAAATAAGTAAAATCGATCATATAGTAAAAACCCGGCCCTGTTAATTGGGGCCGGGTTTTTTGTTTATATCTCTAATTAAAGCTTCGCAGTTTAGAGGAGGCAGGGATCTTAAATTATTCGCATAAACAGCGCCGATATTGCCGGCAGTCAAAAGCCTAGCTTTTAGCTTTGTGCATTCTGCTTTTAGCGCTTATATATTACCTTTGCGGCATGATCGACGTTATATTAAAGAAGGGCAAGGAGAAAGCTGTACTACACCGCCATCCCTGGGTTTTTTCGGGCGCTATTGAGCGGGTAAAGGGTAAGCCTGCCAATGGCGAAATTGTTAGGCTGATGAACGCGCAGGGCGATTTCATGGCATTTGGCTTTTATAATGATCAGTCGCGGGTGGCATTGCGGTTATTGGAATGGGATGAAGCAGTTGTTGTGGATGAGGATTGGTTCCGTAATAAAGTTGCAGTTGCAGTAGCAAGCCGCAGTGATTTGCTGGCAGACGGTACTACCAATACCTGCCGTTTAATATTCAGCGAATCAGATTATCTCCCCGGTTTGATAGTTGATAAATATGCCGGACATTTAGCGGTGCAGGTACTCACTTCGGGTATTGAGAAAGTGATGCCGGTAATTATTGACGAATTGCGGCGCTTATTAAAGCCTGAAAGTATTTTTGATAAAAGCGACGCTTCTTCCCGGTTACATGAAGGGTTGGAAACTACCAACGTTGTTTTGTTTGGTGATACACCGCCCGACTCGGTTGAGGTAAAGGAAAACGGAATTACTTATAACATCAACATAGCCGAAGGGCAAAAATCGGGTTTCTATTGCGATCAGCGGGATAACCGAAAAATAATGGCTTTGCACGCTAAAGGCAAAAAGGTGCTGGATTGCTTTTGCTATACCGGCGGCTTTACCTTAAATAGTTTGCATAACGGCGCGGCTTCGGTTACAAGTGTGGATAGCTCGGCGTTGGCTATTGAAACGTTGAAAGAGAATATAGTCCTGAATAAATTTGATACTGCAAAGCATACCACTATCCAATCAGATGTAAACAAGCAACTGCGTGTGTTTAAAGACGAGGGCGAGAAGTTTGATGTTATTGTGCTCGACCCGCCAAAATACGCGCCTTCGCGTTCGGCATTGGAGCGGGCCTCAAGGGCTTATAAAGACCTTAACCGTCTGGCTATGCTGCTGCTCAATGACGGCGGATTGCTGGCCACCTATTCCTGCTCGGGCGCTATGAGCATGGAAACCTTTAAACAGGTGATAGCCTGGGCCGCCTTAGATGCCGGGAAACAGGTGCAGTTCATCTACCAGTTTTGCCAGCCCGAGGACCACCCGGTTAGGGCATCGTTCCCCGAAGGGGAATATTTAAAGGGTTTGCTGTGCAGGGTATTTTAAGGCGCACTAATTTTCACGAATTATATCGAATTTAATTACGGCTGAATATAGATTTTTCCTGATTTCTGGTGTTCGACATCTATTACTCAAACTTAACAGACCCATAAGTTGTGCTGATACTGATCAATTTATCAGCATCACCTTTACCCAGGTGCCCTATGTAGTTTTGCGTTGGGCTCCATCCCCGTCTGTTTGATCCGGGGGTTTGGGTTATATTAACCGCATGGTTATTATAATTGAAACTTCCATATTTTACGGTAACATTAAAGTCGGCATTCATATCATTACCTAATCCCAGTTTAACGCCTGAGTAGGTTGAATTAACAGTTAAGTTTTTCAAACCCCTGCCAACATCAGCTATCTGTAGGCCACCCCCATACCTCATATTAATATTGCCCGATGTGCCGAGTTTCCCAATTTTTGCAGCGCTATAACTCACGTTTGCATTTAATTTATCAATTGTGCCTATAGTAAGGCTGCCGTATTTAACATTTAAATCGCCGGCCCGCATGTTTTCAATATTGGCACTGCCATAGCTAACATTAATGCTATTATCGGTATTTGTTAATGATTTAGCTGAAAAACCGCCATAAGCGCTGTTTATATTAACGCTGCCCTCCATATCAGGCAGGTTAATAAAACCATAATGATCACTTATAGTCAATGCAGTTTTTGCAGGTATAGAAATGGTATAATTTATCTCGATCTTTTGGTAGGAGTTGCCCCGGTTAGTAAACCACGAGGTCCATGAACTTTTTTTCGGGTCGCGCATATTGGTTTTAAATGATACCACACCGCCCTCTTTACTATCAGTAATAGTTATATCATCCAGTTGTTTTTGAGTATTAGAAGCAACGCTTTCAGCCACCTTGATCTGCACATCAACCTTTATTTCATTTTTGGCCCAGGTGGTTACCGTTACCCTGCCATAGCGGTTATCAACCTGTAATTTATCATTGGCATCAACGGGGTAAGTTTTGCTATAGTTTTTTACTTTTACGTTAACATCATCATTGGTTTGCTGTGCAATAGCAGGCCGATTTATTACCAGCGCAATGGTAAGAATAAGCAGGGTCAGACTAAATACTTTTGCTTTCATTTTGTTGTTCTTTTTTCATTTGATTATACTGTTCAATCACCATTAACTGCTGATTTAATATTTCGGTTTGTGATTGCAGATTACGTATCATGGCATGCAAAACAAACTCCTGATTAGGGCTGGTGGCCAAATCGCTGTTTAGTTTTTTATAAGTAGAATCTAAATGGGCAATTTCTGCACTAAACTCACGGTACAACTGCGGATCGGATTTTGATAACGCTTTCAGTTCGGTACGCTTAGTTGAAATAAGGCTTGCATAATGCACCTGTTCTTTAGCATATTCGGGGTTAATGGCCGCCAGGTTTACGCCGGTGCTGTTTTTTGCATTACGCATGTACAACACGAAACTTATGCTCATTACCACAATTACTGCGGCCGCCACACGCAGCACAAAACCGAGCGAAAATGTTTTTTTTTGTTTAGGGGCATCTTCAAACTCAGCAGGTAGCTGTTCTTCAATATTCCCCCATATACCGGCCTTTACCTCCAGTTCATCAAATTCTTCTTTATTCGCTTTTATAAAATCTTCTAATCGCTTGCTCATGCTATACTTTCCTTTCTGCTTAACAGTTCAACCAACTTCCGTTTTGCACGCAAAAACTGTGTTCTTGAGGTATTTTCTGATATATTTAATATTTGTCCTATTTCTTCGTGATCATACCCTTCTAATAAATAAAGGGATAGTACTAACCGGTAACCTTCGGGCAACTCCTTCATGGCTTCTTTCACCTGCGCCACTTTATATTGTATGTCTTCGTCATCCTCACCAGGCTCATCAGCAATGTTTTCTAAGGCGCCTTCCTCAAACTCAACCCATTCAATTTTGCGTTTTCTTAATAAATTTACCGCCCGATTAACTACTATTTGTTTTAGCCATAAACCAAAAGTGGTTTCCTGCCTAAAATCTTTCACTTTATTAAAAGCATCCAAAAAAGCCTCCTGTAAAACATCTTCCGCATCGCCAATATTACCCACCACCCGAAAGGCGACATTCAGCATCGCTTTCGAATATAATCGGTATAGCTCATAACAGGCTTTTTTACTTCCCTGCTTACACTCAACCACCAGTTGATAATGTTTGTCAATAAATATGGCTTCCAAGTTTTTCAGCTTTCAGGTTATATGACGCGGGTTTTTCTGAAACGTTGCATGACGTGTAATAAATAATTTGTCTGAACCATGATTTTTAGGATTCAAAGATTTGCTTGATTTCTCATCATGTTAATCGTCCTAATCCTAAAAATCATGGTTCAGACAATTATCAATAGCACTCACCGCATTTTGATACCGCACTTCGCCCACCCCTTTAATAACCACATACCGGGCATTGATGGCTTCTAATTCTTTATGCCATACCTCCATAAAATGTTCGCGCATGGTGGGGAAATCACGCAGGGGGTCGTCCTGCCACGGCAGGTCGATATTTAATAGCAAGTATAGGTCATAAGTATGTTTGGGCAGCTCGTCCAGCACTTCCTGCGGCGATTGTCCGAACATCTGATCGCTCCATATTTTTACGGTAATAAAGGTAGTATCGCAAATGAGTATCCGGTTGGCTTTTGGCGCTAATTCTTTTTCAATGGCAAGCTGCCCCTTAAACATATTGATCTCGTCCTGCCAGGTAGGCGCTTCGGTTAGGTTTTCGCAATACTCACGGGCATATTCGGGCACCCAAACTGTATTGTAATGTTGGGCCAGGTAGGCAGACATGGTTGATTTCCCGGTTGACTCGGGGCCTACAATAGCTATTTTTTTTATTTCGGATTTCATTTATTTCGCATTCACTATTTTGTCTGAACCTTGATTTTTAGGATTAAAGGATGCCCATGATATGTCGGAGATATTAGTCAAGGTAATCTATGAATCCTAAAAATCATGGTTCAGACAACCTGCTTCTTATAATCTTTCTTCCAATCAATATACCCCATTAAGGCTAT
Source organism: Bacteroidota bacterium (assembly GCA_013288465.1). Next base: position 18,424 of record JABDBT010000034.1, read on the forward strand.
ACCAACGTAGATAGCATACATTATAGCCGTAAGGTGTAATCCTTTAAATAAGTAAACCCCTACATAAACAATATCAACAAATATCCATATCAGCCAGTTCTCCAAAACCTTCCGCGCTAAAAACAGTTGGGCAACCAGGCTGCATGCAGTACAAAAGCTGTCAATAAAAGGGTATGAAGCCGGCGTATATTTTAATACCGAACCTAATATAAACGTAAATACAATAATGGCTAATATAGAGAAGAGCACCTCTTTCTTTTTTATCAGTAATACCGGGGCTTTATCATCTGTTGCAGGCTTTTTGCTCCAAAAATACCAGCCATAAATATTGGTGGCTAAAAAATAAAACTGCAGGCCCATATCGGCATACAGCCGGGTATTGTAAAAAATGAATATGTAAATAGCCACACTGATAATGGCGAAGGGCCAGTTCCAGATAATATTTTTTGCCGCCAGGTAAACACAAAGCAAGCCGGTAATAACACCAATTACTTCGAGCCATGATTGCCCTTGCCACCAGGTTTGGAGCGCGTATATAATTCCCATTGATCAAATATAGTTGATTTAGGTTGTAGATGTTGTAAGGGTTATAAGGGTTATAAATTTTTGAGTGGATTGGTGTGTATGTTGGCCTAGTATCCCAACTTTTACAACTCTTCCAACCTCTACAACCTCTCTTAACCACCCTCAAAAGTTAAACTAATTAACCTATGTTTTATGAAAAAAGGAGCTTTATCCGTAAAAGGAAAAAAAAATAGGTTTTGTTGATTAAAAACCAGTAATTTTATGCCTAAGATTTAAACAACCCAAAGTACCCTTAAAAAGGTACCCTGGGAATTATACAAAAACTTAATTGTTAATTTTTTTGGAGAAAGCCGTTCCACTCATAGGGGACGGCTTTTGTTTTTAATGCACGTCGGTTGGCACCTTGGCATTTTTCTTAAAAGGCTGCAGGTATAGTAATGGTATTGAGAATAGCATTACCAACCCTGAAATATAATAAGCATCGTCATAAGTTAGCAATAACGACTGCCTGGTTACAGCGCCTTCAATTGCCGCATAAGCCATGTGCAACGCGTCATAGGCAGATTTACCTTTGGCTATAAAAGCCTGTTGCAGCATATTCAATCTCTCAGTAAACGCATTGTTATATGGATTGATGTTGGTTATCAAATTGCTGCGGTGTACGGCTGATCTGATGTGAATAATTGTAGTTAACACGGCTATACCAAATGAACCGCCTAACTGGCGCATCATATTGTTTAAGCCTGTACCCTGCCCCAGTTCAGGGCCTTTCAAATCAGCTATTGCAAGCGTAGTAAGCGGAACAAACAATAGCGCCATCCCAACACCTCTTATTAATAACGGTATCAATACATCACTTTGCCCGGTGCTAAGCGTCGAGTTGCTCAACATGGTTGTAAACACAAAGAATAAAAACATCCCCGCGGTTGCCATAAATTGTGCCGGTATGCCCCGGTTAAGCATTTTGCCTATAAATGGCATCATTACTATTGTACACAAACCGCCCGGGAATAGTAACTCGCCGGTTTGCTGGGCCGAGAACCCGAGCAGATTCTGGCAAAATACAGGGAATACGAATACCGAACCATATAAGCCAAAGCCCAGTACAAACGAGGTGAACATACCCACCGCGAAACTTCGGTGCCGCATGATGCCAAAGTTTACGATAGGGTAATCGATACTCAGCTCGCGCCAGATAAATAGGATAACACCTAAAATAGCGGTTATGGTTAGCACCAGGATATAAGTTTTGGCAAACCAATCTTCTGACTCCCCTTTTTCAAGGATGGTTTGCAAACTGCCTACGGCCACAGCTAATAGGCCAATGCCCCACCAGTCTATTGGCTTTCCCTTCTCTTCTTTAGGGGTTTCACGTACAAAGGTATAGGCGCAAAATGCCGCCAGCGCTCCTACCGGTATATTTACGTAAAATATCCACCGCCATGAAAAGTGATCGGTAATAAACCCGCCTATAGTTGGGCCCACTGTAGGGCCAACAACCGCACCTAAACCAAACAATGCAGTGGCGGTTCCTATTTGTTCGCGCGGCCAGGTTTCAATTAATATAGCTTGCGAAGTTGATATTAAACCACCACCGGCAAGCCCTTGTAATATCCTGAAAACCACCAGCTCATTAAGGCCGGTAGCGTTACCGCATAAAAACGAGGCTATCGTAAATACAACTATTGAGGTTATAAAGTAGTTTTTACGCCCGAAACGACTACCCAGCCAGCCCGACATGGGGAGCACAATTACGTTTGCAACGGCGTAACCCGTAACCACCCAGGCTACGTCTTCTAATGTGGCGCCCAGGTTTCCCTGTATTTGAGGTATCGATACGTTTACAATCGTAGTATCGATCAACTCAAGCAACGAAGCGATAATTACCGTAATGGTAATGATCCATTTTTTAAAGCCAGTTTCAGCCATTATTTTTTATTCTGTATTAATAATTAATTCTTTGATAAGTCTTGAGCCTGTAGTCTTAAGTCCTTAGTAAAAGCAAAATAGAGCTTTTGACTTAGGGCTTAAGACTCTGGACTTTTTGAAACTTATTCTTTTATAATAACAGATACGTTCACGCTCATTCCGGGACGTAGTTTATCCATTACGGCTGCATCAGCGTTGATCTTAATTTTAACAGGTATGCGCTGTACAACTTTTACATAGTTACCTGTTGCGTTATCGGGTGGCAATAATGAAAATTTAGCGCCTGTAGCAGGTGAAAAGTTATAAACGGTACCCTGTACTTTCATTTCAGGATACGCGTCAATCTCAATATTTACCTTTTGTCCGTCTTTTATTTTATCCAACTGTGTTTCCTTAAAGTTGGCAGTGATAAATAAGCTACTGTCATTTACAATCGAAAACAAAGTTTGCCCCGCTTGTACTAACTGGCCCAGCTGCACATTCTTTTTTGAGGTAATGCCGCTTGCAGGCGCTTTAATGGATGTATAGCTTAATTGCAGTTTGGCAAAATCAACGTCCACCTGCCTTTGGCTTACGCCTGTATTGGTAACTTTTAACTGGCTGCGGGTAGTACCTATTTGCTCCTGCGCGGCTTTATATTGTTCATTTGATGCCTGCAAGTTGGCCTGTGCAACTTCCAGGTCTGATTTTGCCTGGTCAAATTGCTGCTGGGTTATTGAGCCATCTTTGATCAGGTTAGCATAACGCAGGTAATCTTTATTTACTTTGTCAAGGTGCGCTTGTGCCGATTCGACCCCGGCCTTAGCCACTGCCGAATTTGCAGTGTTGGTGAAAATTTGTGATTCGTTAACACCAATACCCGCGCTTGCGCCTACTTGTGCTGATTGTGCCTGCTCTAATTTTACTTTATAATCGCGGTCGTCTATTTTTACCAGTACCTGGTCACGGTTAACATGTGTATTTTCTTCAAAATATATGCTGTCAACGTATCCGCCAACGCGGGTTACAACGGGGCTTATGTTGCCGTCAATTTGCGCGTCGTCAGTATCTACGTGTTTACCGTAATATA
>JABDBT010000035.1 GCA_013288465.1 Bacteroidota bacterium
ACAAACTATATGAAGATGGCATTTTGAAAAGCAGGTATTTCTTCGTATCTTTAATGGTAAAGTGCAGTTCTGCATGGTTTCCGATGGTGTTTTTTCGCCTTTTTTTCCGCAATAAATACAAAAAAAATAAAACGGAATTTCCGCCCAATTTTTGGAGGTTGAAAAGATCGTTCCCTGGTATTATTTATACCTTAACGTTCAGTCATCGACTTTATTCAATCACTAAACATGTTAGTATATGTAATATTGAGAGATAAAAAACGTACTTAACATTAAGAAATGACAATTTAATGATAAATTAACTTTATTTTTAGGCCTTAGTTATAGTTGATGCGTACCATTGTACAAAGAAACTAAGCCCTGATTAAAATGCAAATGACAGTAACGCCCCTTAAAGCTGCCCTTTTTGTTATGCTGATTTTTTGTCGGCTTAACGCGCATTCCCAGTTAATTCCGCTTCCAAACGCCTTTGCACATAATGATTATTCGCATAAGCACCCATTATACGATGCGCTGCAAAATGGCTATACCAATATGGAAGCGGATATATTTTTAAAGGGCGATAGATTAATTGTAGCCCATATCAACCCCTACTTTAAAGGGCATAGGCAATTAGAAAATCTTTATTTAAAACCCCTTTCTGATCGTATTAATGAAAATAACGGACAGGTATATGCAGGCTATGATAAGCCGGTTACTTTAATGATCGATATTAAAACCGATGCCAACAGCACCTATACCGCACTAAAACCTTTGCTCGAAAAATACAGGTCGATATTAACCCGCTATGAAAATGGCAAGGTTGTGCCGGGGAGGGTCACCGTGGTTTTATCGGGGCATAAGCCTTATGATATGATCAAAAGCGAAGATAACCGGTTAGCTTTTATTGATGAAGATTTAAGAAAAGCCGCCCGCGACACCAGCTTTACCAATGTATATGAAATGGCCAGCTGCAAGTATTCAAAACTTTTAAGATGGAAGGGTACCGGCGCTATCTCAGCTTTTGAGCAGCAGCGTTTATGCAATTATGTAAGTATGGCCCATAAGTGTGGCGAAAAAGTGAGGCTATGGGCATCGCCCGATAACAAAGTGGTTTGGAACGAATTATTAAAATGCGGCGTTGATCTCATCAATACCGATAAATTAGTCGCTCTTAAAGATTTTTTAATAGCCAGTGCAAATACCACAGAAGTTACCCGGTAAATACGGGCCTCGTGCGATACCTTTCCCTCATGATAGCTATCGGTATTAGCGAAAGAAGGAGGATGGGGTAAAACAGTTTCCTATAGTAAAAACGATTTCATTAACAGGGCCACCCTTGCCGCATCCTGGTTGCCGTACAATCCTTTCAGAAAATCATAAAGCTGTTTGTTGTTTACAATTTTGCCTTTTTTTGGCGGGACGATAGTTGGGGCCGGGACATCCATCCCGGAAACCTTCGTGGCTAACCAGGTTACATGTTCATTAGGTACGGCAACTTCTAATATCATCCCCGGCAAGCCGTTAAACGATTCAGGGCCGCCCGATACCGGTATTTTATCGGTATAAAAGGCGACCACGTATATCGAATCTAAAACCAGGCCATTGGCCCTGCGGCAGGGGAAGCCTGCAATCTCACGCGTGTCGTTGGTGATCTTCCAAACAATTTTTCTGACGCTGTCCTTCACTACGAAGGAGGCATCAGCGATATTTTTCACCAATATGCTGGTTTGCGTGTTCAGGTCGGTATAAACAGTGTTAATCTGGTCAGACATGGGCGTGTTAAACCCATTTGCGGGTGGTACATCAGGCACTATAGGCGTAAACAAAGTTTTATTATCTGCAAAAGTCAACGTGCTTTTTAAAATCTTAAACTGGGGATTGTTTTTTTGATATTGCTCAATAAGTGTTTGAAAAATACCGCTCATATTGCCCCCAGAATTGGCGGCATAAGTCTTCTTCATCAGCGCGTACATGTTCGACGATTTTTGATATTCAATTGTCCCGCTGCCGGTAAAGTAGGCGTGTTGCGCCAATAACGCATCGGTAGATAACAAAATGAAAGTGAGGGTTATAAGGAGGTTTTTCATGATGTTTAATTATTTTGCCGGTACTGCGGTTGTGCCAAATTTGGTAAAGTCCCAGGTTACTTGTAACATAAAGTATCTTAAAATGGTTGAATAGTAGTTTTGCGAAATGCTGTTAGCCATTATACTTCGGTTAAAAGTTTGGTTTTCGTTTAATATGTCGATAACCCATAGCGAGATTTTAAGGTTATCGTCCTTTAAAAATGTTTTGTCAAGTGACGCATTCCAGATATTGCGCTCAACGGCCGACTGGCTGGTGGTTTTCCCCTGGTACTGGACGCTGATATCCGACTGGATCTGGAACTTTGCAGGCAGATAAACAACGGCGTTACCGAAACCCTGGTAGGTGAAATACCTATAGTTATTTTGCGGCGTTAACGAGAAACCGCTGGTGGCGAAACCGGGGCTAAATTGTAAAAAAAAGTTATACTTTTTTGCCTTTGCTTTATTAAGGCCAAAGTTAGAACCGTAATTTATAGTTTGCGAACGGTTGAGCAAGCCATTGGTGTACGAATAGCCCACATTCCCATTGGTCTGCAGGCCGATACGCAGATTGGCATCCAAGGCAGCTATTTTGCGGCCGATACTTATGTTTAAATTGTAGTTATAAGGCGTTTCATTAGTTAAGTTGACGCTCTGGGTGGTTGACTGCCCCGCAGAGTTAGTATTGATATTTGAAACAATCTGGTCTGTTGTAAAACTATAGTTACCATTCATGTTAAACGATTGCTGGTTTACAATTTGCGAAGAAATATAATTCAAATTAAAATTGTTTCTAAAAGATGGTTTAAGGTCCGGGTTGCCTATCGTGATGTTCAGCGGGTTTACGTTGGATGCTATTGGCTGCAACTGGCTGATGCTTGGCTGGGTGGTATTGCCATTGTAGTTAAATCTAAGATTTTGGGATGTAGAAATGCGGTATTGCAATGTTGATTGCGGCAACCAATTGATAAAGGTCCGTTTATAAACCTTGCCGCTAAACTCATCAATTTGCGTAAAATCAACATCCGATGCCTTGGAGCCAAAGTTCCAGGTTATTTTATTGGTTTTTAAATTCAAAATGGCGCCCAGCTGGTTGGTTAACTGGTTAAATTTATAATCGCTGCTGTAAGTCGGGTCTAAAACAGTATAGGCGCCGCCGGGTGCCTGGTTAAACGATTCCTGGTCCGAGCTGGAATTGTTCACCGCAAAGCCGTAATTAAATGTTAATGCGAGTTTTTTAGTTAACGGCGTTGTAAACGTCATGTTGCTGTTTAATACCGAGCTGGTATTGGTTGTCGGCTTATATTGGTTTACTACGTTGGTGCTATCAATTACGCCAGCCTTATAATAATTGGTGGTTGATAACTGGTTGGCGTTAATCAGCGTTTGATCGTACGTTTCGCTTAGCGCCCATGAAAAGGTGCGGCCGCGCTTTAGTTTTTTAGTGTACAGGCCTGTAAAATCAAATGTTTTTTCCTGGTAATCATTGTCCTGTTTCTCCGTTAATTGGTTTAGCAAATTCCCGTCGCCATCGCTTGTTGTGGTATTGGTGGTAATTTTATTATGCTGGTGTTTGTTTGCGCCATCAATACTGAACTTTAAATTAGTGCCGGTATCTATTTTGGCCTGGTACGTGGCATCGGCTTTTTCTTTAAACGTATAGTTGTCAAAATTGCGCAAGGTGTTGGTGTTATTTACATAGCCGGGCAACGACTGCTGCGAGATGATAGATTGAAAGCCGGTAACCTCTAATGAGCTGGCTTTGTAATTGGTATTTATAGATTGATTGTTGCCATCCCATTTACTATCATAATGCGCACCGACCGACCGCGCCAGTGGCAGGCCGTTGCCATTATACTGGCTTGAAAAATCAGCATCACCAAATGATATGGCTATGCCGCCGTCAATAGCCACCACGTTATTTGAGCCACCGCCTATCTTGTCCTGGTCGGCAAAACCAATGCCTGTTGTCCCATCGTTGGAGTCGGTGGCATATATGGCATACTTCGTCCTGGCGGTAAATTTATTCCAGAGCGCTTCACTCTCATAAAATTGCTGGTCGCCCACACCACCCTCTAACTTGCCAAAAGTGCCCTTCTTTTTGTCTTCTTTCAATATTACATTAATCGTTTTTATTTTTACGCCGTCGTCAATACCTGTAAATGCTGCCTGGTCGCTTTTTTTATCATAAAGCTGGAGTTTATCTACCATATCCGCCCTTATGTTTTTGGTGACGAGGGTGGGGTCATCGCCAAAAAACTCTTCGCCGTCCAACAATACCTTGGTTACAGCTTCGCCGTTGGCCGTAATTTTACCATCCTTATCAACCTGTATGCCGGGCAATTGCTTTAACAGGTCTTCTACCTTATCGTTGGGCTGTATGACATAAGCTTTGGCGTTAAATTCGGTGGTATCGCCATTTATTTTTATCGCTTTTACTTCGCCTTTTATCAGCACCTCTTTTAAGATCCTTTCTTTAAGCCGCATATTAATATTGCCAAAATCATGGGTCGGGTGGGCTGCATCCAGCGTAAATGTTTCTACATAATCGGCATAGTCAGGGTAGGTAACCAGCAGTATGAATTTGCCATTTGTAAGGCCACTTATAGCAAAAGAACCACCCTCGGTAGCACGGGTAAATTTTCTTAGGATTGAATCTTTAGCATTTAATACGCTGATAGTGGTATTGTGTAGCTTAATTCTTAAGTCGGTATCAACAGAAGCGCCTTTAATAGCATAGCTGTTTTGTGCAAATAGAGATAAGGTACAAGAGCAAAAAACCAATATTAAGGTAATTGTGATCTTCATAAGGTTGGATTAGATTTGCTAATATATAACTATATTTATAGTGGTTTATTGTCTATCCATTATTTTACACAATTAATTGTGCTGCAAGGCTTAATGGCTATAATGTTGTATTTTGCCTTAACACTTTATCAGCATTTTAAAAACCCTAACCCATAGATATTGTTATTTTTATAAACCCGATATTAAAAATTAATAAGATGTTTAAAAACACACATGCATTCAGCAGCTTTTCGGTAGATGATATACACAAGGCACGCGAGTTTTATGGCAATGTACTTGGCCTGGAAATTTCAGAACCGATGAACCAGTTATCCCTGCATATTGCAGGCGGTATCCCGGTATTTGTATATGTAAAACCTAACCATGTTGCTGCAACCTTTACCATCCTCAATTTTAGGGTGGCGGATGTAGAAAAAGCCGTTGATGAGCTAACCGCCAAAGGCGTAAAATTTGAAAGTTATACCGAAGGGCCAATGAAAACCGACGAAAAAGGGATAGTCCGTGGCGGAGGCCCGTTAATAGCCTGGTTTAAAGACCCCGCCGGTAACTTTTTGTCGGTACTACAGGATAGCCAGTCATCGATATAAAATAAAGCCACGCACGTAGAGACTATCTAAAAATGATTTTCTGTAGAGACGCAACATTTTGCGTCTCCAACTAGTAGGTTTGCAAAGTTGGATTTACATACGGGAGACGCAAAATATAGCGTCTCTACGCTGACTCATCTTTACAAATAATTATATCTGTTAAAACAAAATGGCGTTTTTAGATGGCTTTTTAAGTGTTTTTAATTAATGCTATAACAACCTATCCTAATCACCAATCAACTAATCTCCAATCACTACCCCCTAATCTCTCGCGACAAAACGTTCCTTCAAAAACTTCCCTGTATAAGAATCTTTCTCTTTGATCAAGTCCTCGGGCAGGCCTTCAAAAATTACTTTACCGCCATAATCGCCGCCTTCGGGGCCGATATCAATTACCCAGTCGGCGCATTTTATCACGTCCATGTTGTGCTCAATAACAATAATGGTATTGCCATGATCAAGCAGGGCATCAAATGATTTGAGCAGCTTTTTAATATCCGCGAAATGCAGCCCGGTGGTGGGTTCATCAAAAATGAACAATGTTTTATGCGTATTATTCCCCTTCACCAGGAACGATGCCAGCTTAATACGCTGCGCCTCGCCCCCCGACAACGTATTTGACGATTGCCCCAACTGCACATAACCCAAACCAACCTCAACCAGCGGTTTTATTTTAGCTAATATTTTAGGCTCTTTGGCAAAAAACTCCAGCGCCTCGTCAATGGTCATGGTTAATACTTCCGACACATTTTTATCGTGGTAGGTAACGTCCAGTATATGTTGTTTAAAGCGTTTGCCGCCACAGGTTTCGCAGGTCAAAAATATATCAGCCATAAACTGCATTTCTATCTTTACCTCGCCTTCGCCCTGGCAAACATCGCAACGGCCGCCTTCCACGTTAAATGAAAATGCCGACGGTTTTAACCCCGCCGCTTTAGCTACCGGCAGCGCGGCATACAGGTTGCGTATCTCGTCCCAGGCCTTTACATAAGTAACCGGGTTTGAGCGCGACGAACGGCCTATGGGGTTTTGATCTACCAGTTCAACCTGCTCAATTTTTGAATAATCGCCCTCAATGCTATCATACGCCCCGGTTTGCTCGCCCGAGTAATTGCCCAATACCTTTTGCAGGGCAGGCGCTAATATCCGTTTTACCAAACTCGTTTTCCCCGAGCCGGATACCCCGGTAACCACCGTAAGCACTCCCAGCGGAAATTTGGCGCTCACATGCTTCAGGTTATTTTCTCTCGCGCCTTTTATCTCGATAAAGTCGTTCCATTTACGGCGCAGGGCGGGGATAGCAATTTCTTCCTTGCCGCTCAGGTAACGCCCGGTAAGGCTCTTATCGTCCTTTATAATTTCATCATAAGTGCCAGAGAAGATCAATTCGCCGCCATGCGTACCTGCTGCCGGGCCAATGTCAATAATATGGTCGGCGGCTTTCATTATTTCTTCTTCGTGCTCCACCACTAAAACCGTGTTGCCTACATCGCGCAATGATTTTAGTACGCTTATTAGCCGTTGCGTATCGCGCGGGTGCAGGCCAATGCTCGGCTCGTCAAGCACATATACCGACCCCACCAAACTACTGCCTAATGAAGTAGCCAAATTTATCCGCTGCGATTCGCCACCCGATAAGGTGTTCGACAAACGGTTTAAAGTAAGGTAGCTCAGGCCTACGTCATTTAAAAAACTAAGCCGGTTGCTTATCTCCATTAACAAGCGCTTGCCTATTTTGGCATCGTTTTCATTGAGTTCGATATTCTTAAAAAATTCGGCCGCTTTATCCAGAGCCATTAAAACCACATCGGTTATTGATTTCCCGTTGATCTTAACGTAGGTAGCATCCTGCCGCAACCGGCTGCCCTTACACTCGGGACAGGTGGTTTTACCGCGGTAGCGCGATAACATTACCCGGTACTGAATTTTATAGGTTTGGGCCTCCATTTCCTTAAAAAACTCATCAAGGCCACGGAAGTATTTATTGCCGGTCCACAACAGCTTTTGCTCTTTTTCTGTTAACTGGTTATACTGGCGGTGAATAGGGAAATCAAATTTAAGCGAATGCTTTACCAGTTCATCGTTCCAATCGCGCATTTTTTCGCCGCGCCACGGGGCAATCGCGCCCTCATATATGGTCTTGCTTTTATCGGGGATAACCAAATCCTCGTCAATGCCAATCACCTTGCCATAGCCTTCACAACGTTTGCAGGCACCGTAAGGATTGTTAAAGCTGAAAAAATTGGGGCTTGGCTCTTCAAAACGCATACCGTCGAGCTCAAAGCGGTCGCAGAAAAACTGTTCGGTTTCTGTATCCGAGCCCGGCTCCATATAACGCACAAAGCAATCGCCTTTACCTTCAAAAAACGCGGTTTGTATGCTGTCACCCAGGCGGCTTATGGTTTCGTCCTCATCATTTTTGGTGATACGGTCTATGACTATCCTCACGGGTTCATAGTTCATAGTTGATTGTTCATGGCGGCTGGCGATGGAAGGTTTGCCATCATCTATCGACCATGAACCATTATCTATCGTAACATCCTCCAGTAAGGCCTCAATTTTTGAAAGTTTTTGCTGATACTCTACCCGCACAAAACCTTTTTGCATTAATACGGCTAATTCTTCTTTCAGGCTGCGGTCGTTATGCGGATATAGCGGGCATAACAGGGTAACTTGCGTTTCATCAGGCAAAGCCATAATAAAATTGATCACATCAGTAACCGAATCCTTTTTTACGATACCGCCGGATATGGGCGAAATAGTTTTGCCTATACGCGAATAAAGCAGTTTGAGGTAATCATATATTTCGGTAGAGGTGCCAACGGTTGAGCGCGGGTTAGATGTAATCACCTTTTGCTCAATAGCTATAGCGGGGGCAATACCTTTTATATAATCCACATCGGGCTTGTTCATGCGGCCCAAAAACTGGCGGGCGTATGATGATAAACTTTCCACGTACCGGCGCTGTCCTTCGGCATACAAAGTATCAAAAGCCAGCGATGACTTACCCGAACCCGACATGCCGGTAATTACAACCAGCTTGTTTTTGGGTATGGCCACATCCATATTTTTAAGGTTGTGTACACGGGTACCCTTTATAATGATGTTTTTTTGTGGATCTTTTTCTAATTCGTTCATTGATATAGTCGATAGTCCATGGTATTATAGTCCATGGTCGATGGTCCATAGTCCATGGTTGTAAATTAGCCATCGACTATGGACCATGGACTATGGCCTTCGCTCCAAAATGCAAAAATCCTAAAATATTTAGCAGTATCCAAATGGGTTTGCGAATAGTAACAACAGTAAATGTTGATTAAAGAAATACTTGCAATAGGGTGACTGTTATACTCTTGAAAGAAAAACTTTTTACTGAAAATAGTGACAGTTTTAGTCGATGCAATAACGTGTAAAAGCGGCCTAATTACATCCATACCTAATTTTTTTAACGTTTTTTAACTAAAATTAATTTGTTTATCACCGCATAATTTGTTTTATTTGAGATAACATATTCTTAACAAATAAGGAGAACCCGCTATAGACACAACCTCTACTTAAATAGTTTTCAATTTTAATTTAAGCTAAGTCGTACTTTTCTATGGATTTTCAATTGCAAAGTGATCAGGATCTAATCCATCTTTATATTAACGGTGATGAAAAAGGACTGGTCGAATTACTTCGGCGTTACCAGTCAAAAATTTACACTTCTATATACTTATTGGTAAAGGATGAATACCTGGCCGAGGATATTTTTCAGGATACGTTTATCAAAGTTATCAACACCTTAAAGGCTAATAAATATAACGAAGAGGGTAAGTTTTTACCCTGGGTTACCCGTATTGCCCATAACCTGGTTATTGACCATTTCCGTCGCGAAAAACGCGCGCCAATGGTTAGCAATGGCGACGACTTCGATATTTTTGAGGTATTGGGTAACTATGATGAAAGTACCGAGGACCGTATGGTGCGCGAGCAAACTCATCGTGACCTGAAGGTTTTAATTCAGCTGCTACCGTCCGAACAAAAGGAAGTGCTTATTATGCGCCACTTTGGCGATATGAGCTTTAAAGAAATTGCCGACATTACCGATGTAAGTATCAATACCGCACTTGGCCGTATGCGTTACGCGCTGAATAATTTGCGTAAAATGATGCAAAGCAAGGAGATGAGTTTGAAGAATTAGTTATGAGAGATTAGTTAATTGGAGATTAAAGATTAGGCCTGGCAGTTTTAAATGGGTTGAGCGTGCATGGTTTTGTTGTCAATAAATCCAGTTTGAATATTTTATCTAATCTTTAATTAACTAATCTTTAATCTTTCAAGATTTACCAATCTTTAATTAACTAATCCCTAATCTTCTTTCGCCAGAAATAAAATTTCATTTAATTTTCATTTAGTAAAATATTATATATTAGCTTACGTTATTATTTAAAATAATTTCAAAAAGCTTATGGGTGAAACCTTTACTTTAAACGGGCTCACTAACCAAACAGAGGTGAAAAAATTAGATGTACATGAAAACCTGGAGGGCGACGATCTGATATTTTATCATTCGTTACGCGCAGATCTTGATCTTTTAATGAAAAAGCCAAAACTGCAAACCATTCATTACATACTTGATCATTCAAAAAGTTTGCGTTAATCAAGTAGCCATCAAAAAACCCGGGGTATCCATCATACTCCGGGTTTTTGCGTTTTATGGGGTTAAGCTTCTTTTCTTGATAAACAAAAATTATATGCCCTTTTATAAACAATTTTGTAAATTTGTTTATGGACATACAAGCTGAAAAAATAGAGTTGGCAAAATTGATATTAAGCACGAATGATTCAGGGTTAATTGATCAAATTAAATCTTTATTTAAAAGTCAAGAAGAATTATGGTTAGATGAATTGCCTGCACATGTGCAAAAGGGAATTGCCGAATCCATAGAGCAGGCTAACCGGGGCGAATTTATTACCTATGATGAAGTGAAAAAAGAAGTTGCTGCCTTGCTTAACAAATGAATTTAGAAATTATTTTAACTCCAAAAGCAAAAGACTCACTGGTATCTATAGTGCTTTTTATCAGGTTAAAATGGGGAGACAGATCAGCGGAAAAGTTTGTTAAAAGAACATATAAAACACTGGACACCATTGCCAGTCAACCTTACATCTTTAAGACTTACCAGGGAACAAACGTAAGAAAAGGATTTATATCCAAACAAACATCTGTAGTATATCGGATACTTCATGACCATATTGAAGTACTTTTCTTTTGGGATAATCGTCAGGAACCGATTATTTAATTAACTCTTCCTATTTTTACCCATGCTTAAATCAGACCGCTACCGCCATTTTGTTGATTATTTTTCAAAGCACCAACCCGAGGCGGTTACCGAATTACATTATGCGTCACCTTACCAATTGCTGGTAGCTGTTATACTTTCGGCACAATGTACTGATAAGCGTATCAACCAGGTAACACCTCCGCTTTTTGAGCGCTTCCCTGATCCGGCCAGCCTTGCGGCATCAACCCCCGATGAGGTTTTTACCTATATACGCAGCGTAAGTTATCCTAACAATAAGGCCAAACACCTGGTAGGCATGGCCAAAATATTGGTGGATGTTTTTAATAGCGAGGTGCCTGCTGATATTAACGACTTGCAAAAAATGCCGGGCGTGGGCCGCAAAACTGCTAATGTTATCGCCTCCGTTGTGTTTGATGCGCCGGCCATTGCGGTAGATACGCATGTGTTTAGGGTAGCAAACCGCATTGGTTTAACCAATAATGCCCGTACGCCGCTGGCTGTGGAGAAGCAGCTGGTAAAATACCTGCCCAAAGAAACCTTAGCTATAGCGCACCATTGGCTCATATTACATGGCAGGTATATTTGCGTGGCCCGCAGCCCTAAGTGCGAAATTTGTCCGCTAACCTGGTTCTGCAAATATTATGAACAGGCTAACACCGAAACGGCCTTATTAAAAGCGGAGGCATTGAAAGTTAAAAAGGCCAAAGATGCCAAAAAGAAGAAAGCATCAAACGCTATTCACAAAGAACTGGCGAAACGGAGTGTGGATAAAAGGTAGTTGATTGGGTTGAATAAGTTAATTAAGTTAGCTGTAGGAAAGGTCAAATGGCTGATCAGGCAACGTAAAAACCGCTTAACTTAATCAACCACTCAACCTAATCAACATAAATTACTAAAAATATTAGTATTTGTAAAAACAATCATTTATATTTGTCAGAGATAATTTTAAAATGAGTAACGCAGAGAAATTAAAAGCATTGCAGCTTACGTTGGATAAGCTGGAGAAATCATACGGAAAAGGCACCATCATGAAACTGGGCGACTCCGTTATTGAACCTACCGAAGTAATATCAACCGGCTCATTAGGGTTGGATATAGCCCTCGGTGTTGGCGGCTTGCCTAAAGGACGTGTTATTGAAATATACGGCCCCGAATCATCCGGTAAAACCACGCTGGCTATACACGCTATTGCCGAATCGCAGAAAAAAGGCGGTATTGCAGCGTTTATTGATGCCGAACATGCGTTCGATCGTTTTTATGCCAAAAAACTAGGCGTTGACGTTGAGAACCTGCTGATATCACAACCCGATAACGGCGAGCAGGCTTTAGAAATTGCAGATAACCTGATCCGCTCGGGCGCTATTGATATTTTAGTTATCGACTCGGTTGCGGCCCTGGTGCCAAAGGCCGAAATTGAAGGTGAAATGGGCGATTCGAAAATGGGTTTACATGCCCGTTTAATGTCGCAAGCTTTACGTAAGCTAACCGGGACTATCAGCAAAACCGGGTGCTGCTGTATATTTATTAATCAGCTGCGCGATAAGATAGGTGTAATGTTTGGTAACCCCGAAACTACTACCGGTGGTAACGCCCTCAAATTTTACGCTTCGGTGCGTTTAGATGTGCGCCGCATATCACAAATAAAGGATACCGACGAGGTATCAGGTAACCGCGTTAAGGTAAAAATTGTAAAAAACAAAGTGGCGCCGCCATTCCGTATTGCTGAGTTTGATATTATGTTTGGCGAAGGTATATCCAAAGCCGGCGAAATTATTGATTTGGGTGTTGAACATAACATTATTAAAAAAGCAGGCTCATGGTTTAGTTATGGCGAAACCCGCCTGGGCCAGGGCCGCGATGCCGTTAAGCAATTGATTTTAGATAACCCCGAATTGATGGACGAACTGGAAGCTAAAATTAAAGAAATTGTTACCGGCGACAAGTTAGCGGAAGTATAACCGTTGATTTAAATGATATTTTGATTACGTTGATTTTTGAAAGCCTTGCCGTTTTAACGGGAAGGCTTTTCTTTTTGTCTGAACCATGATTTTTAGGATTAGGAGATTAGCTTGATTTTTTGAAGTATATTTAGTACTCAATTAAATCATGGCAAAAACAACAATCCCAATCATCCTGCTGCTTTGCTTTACAGCGTGTAGTTATGCACAAAAACATGTACCTCAAAAAACCATTAATTCAGTTTTGCCACATCCAATCAGAAGCATTATAACAAAGGACGGCAGTATTACAATTGATCCAAAGATAGTTGCGGAAAATAAAAACCTGCAAGAGTTTATCAACGATCTTCAAACGTCGAAATTAACCTTGTCTTATAAATCAGATAATATACCTGCATTTATAAGTTCCTTTTTAAAGCAGTTAAGTAATGGTGATTTTACCATTGCCAATCCGGGTAACGACTGGAATTGTTGTGATGATGACCATGATGAAAAACTACCCAACAGGAAATTAATTTGTATGGGTAAAGATGGGTGCTTGTTTTTAATCAGTTACCTTACCGGTGGTATTGGTGAAAGCCAGCATCTTGTTCTTATAACGTATAAAAACGAAACAATAACTGATTTTTGGACGGGAACGCTTTGGGGTGATTTGAAAAGTAAAAAAACCATACTCGAATCCTTAAATAAAAGTAAAAATGAGCATTATGGTTTTGGATTCAAGAACAATATGTTTGATTTGTAAACCCTATAAGCACCGTGCAACATCAAGAAAATCTGCCTAATCCTAAAAATTTTGGTTCAGACAATCTTTTTATACTATGTTATTAAATAATTGCGTTATCAAGTTATCTACCTATTGAAATTACTATGATACTATTTGCTTACGCGGGCAATATGGATGTCCATAAGTTTTCAGAAATAGTTCCTTCTGCAAAAAAGATAGGGATAGCGCGGTTGCCCAGCTATAGTTTTACTTTTAATAAAACGGCCGAAGATCAATCGTCAAAAGCAAACATAACACCTACTGCCAGTCCGGATGATGTGGTATGGGGGGTGTTAATTGAATTTGATGCCAAAGAAAGATCAAACTTCTACAATCCCGAAACCTGGGGCAGCGGGCTTAAGCTCGAACCTGTGATATGCTTTGACGCGGGTGACCAGGTTTACCATGCAGAAGCGTTTGTGGCCGAACCACATGCCATAAATACTCACCTTTTACCCTATGACTGGTATCATAAAAAAATTCAGGTTATTGCGCAGCAAGCAGGGCTTCCGGTAGCATATGTCAATAAAATTTCACTAATGGCTTTTAAAACAGACCCGGATGAAAAAAGGCGGACTAAGCGTTTGAAAAAGTTGGGGAAATAAATTATTCCGGTTGGATATTTAAGATATACAAGCCGTGAAAAAGGTTAATTATACTTTATGTTACTTGAATATATTATTACAAGTGAGGATATTTCTTTGCCAACTTCTTTAGGTTCTCTTCCATCAATAGGTTGGCATACCAGGCGTTACTCCCTTTGGTATATAAATAAAACAGGGCCCTTATTTGTAAAAACGAAATCAAAATCAAGGCTATTGCCAAAAGGCTATTCAGGCTCTCTATAATAAATGACAATTGTTTAATGGCACCAATAATTGTCATGGCTAACAAAACCGAACGCACCCAAAACCGCCCTTTCGAAAGTAAATAGATAAAGTAAAAATCTGCGGCTATCGGGAAAATTTACAATAAAAGAACATCAAAAACTGAACCACACATGCCATTGCCAAGAACCAGGGAGGCTAAAACAATAGACCCTATTATTGCTGAAGCATATAGTAATCTTACACCGTATATGACGCTTTTAGGTTTTTGCACGTCGTTTAAACTTTGATAGACATCAAGAAAATCTGCCTAACAGCGCAGCTCTCTTTAACACCCTTAAAAACAAACAAAAAGTTAAAAATCCTAAAAATCAAGGTTCAGACAATCAACGGTCAAAACTGCCCCTTCAAATACATATACACAATGCCGCCGATAACAATAATAGCTAAAACAACAAGACCGGCGGTGCCTTTTCGTTTATCCTGCCGCATTAGCCATATTAAAAACGCAATCAAAGGCAATACAAAAATCGCCCAGAAAATTAGTGACGGTATATTCATTTTTACTTTTTAAAGAGATGTTCCAATACGGACGCTGCAATTAACAATGCCAAAACGCCCAATGCTTTCCAACCTTTTGGCTTATCTTGCAATAACAGCCAAATCACAAATACAAATAGTGGCGTAACAAAGACAATTAAGAAAATTAGTGAAGGTATATTCATCTTAATGAGTGATTTGTTAAGTTAATCGTTTATGTTTTTAAATTATTGATAAGCATCATTCACTAATTCACTCAATCAATAATTCACTAATTAAAACACCATCCTCGCCATTGGCGCTATATTCTGCTCCGCAAATTCGCCTTTTAAAAATTTATAGTGTCCTGCAATGGCAATCATGGCGGCGTTATCAGTACAATATTGCATTTGAGGTATAAAACAGTTCCAGCCGTTTTTTTCGCCCAATTGTAGTAAGCCCTGCCGCAAACCTGTATTGGCAGATACGCCACCGGCCAAAGCAATGTCCTTAATACCATATTCCTGTGCAGCTTTGCTTAGCTTGTTTAACAATATGGTAACTATCCGCTTTTCAACCGATGCACAAATATCATTTAAATTTTCGGCAATAAAGTTGGGGTTGGCAGCTACATTATCTCGTATAAAATAGAGTATGAATGTTTTTAACCCGCTAAAGCTAAAGTTAAAACCGGGTATCTGCGGCTCGGGGAATTTATAGGCATCTGGGTTGCCCAAACGCGCGTGTTTATCAATAAGCGGTCCGCCGGGATAAGGCAGGCCCAGTATTTTGCTGGTCTTGTCCATGGCTTCACCGGCGGCATCGTCCATGGTTTGGCCCACAATTTCCATATCAAAATAATCTTTCACCAATACAATTTGCGTGTGTCCGCCCGATACCGTTAAACATAAAAACGGAAATGAAGGCTTTTTTTCGGCAATAAAATGGGCCAGTATATGCGCCTGCATGTGGTTAATATCAATAATAGGCAGGCTTTTTGCTAATGCAAATGACTTGGCAAAGGATACACCAACCAATAGTGAGCCCAAAAGACCGGGGCCGCGCGTAAAAGCTACAGCATCCACATCATTTTTGCTTACTTTTGCGTTCAATAGTGCTTGTTGTACGGCAGGAACAATATTTTGCTGATGAACCCTTGAGGCCAACTCAGGGACAACGCCCCCGTAAGCCTGGTGAATGGTTTGATTAGCAATAACATTGCTCAATATCACCCCATCAACACAAACAGCGGCGGAGGTATCATCACATGAAGATTCGATTCCTAAAATTACAGGCACAGGACAGATTAATTAGTGAATGAGTGAATTATTGAATGAATGAGTTGCAGCATGTTCAAAACATTCGCTAATTCACTCATTCAATAATTCACTAATTAAACAGCAAAGTTATTAAAAAAGCGCTTAAAATATCTCTAAGTATTGTATTGCTCATTGTAATGCTGTTTTGCATACTCATGTTGCTTTTTCAGTACAAGCCGGTGCAAACATGGGCGGCAAAAAAGGCGGCGGGTTATTTATCAAAAAAATTAAACACTAAAGTTTACATCACAGGTTTATATGTCGAGCCGTTTTCTTCGGTGGTTGTGGATAGTTTGTATGTTTTAGATAAACAAAAAGACACCTTACTTAATGTACCCAAACTAACAGTCGATTTGAACGGCTTTACACTTTTTTCGGGCATACATAAAAAGGTTATTGATTTTAAATTGATCACATTGAACAATGGCTCCGTTTACCTCAAAAATGAAAAGGGCAATGTGAGCAACCTTCAGTTTATTCTCGATTATTTTAGCTCGACCGATACTACAAAAACAACCGGTAAGCCATGGAGCCTGGTTTTTGAAAAAACCGCCATCAATAACCTTCGTTTCCGCTATAAAGACCAAACCCGCAATGTGTTTACCAAGGCGGTAAATTTTGATGATATAGACGTTAAGAATTTCAGCGTGGTTGTACTAAACATGGATTTGAAAAACCATTTGTTTAAGGGCAATATCCAAAACTTAACGCTGCGCGAAAAAAGTGGTTTTTATGTTAAAAACTTCTCGTCAAACGCCACGGTTGACAGCAACCAGATACTGGTGCAAAACATGTTTATCCAAACGCCAAACTCAACATTGAAAGATTATTTCAGGATGCGCTTTAAGACGTTTAAGGACTTTGATGATTTTGAGAACAAAGTGCACATGGACGCCGCGTTTAAAACATCGCATATCTCATCAAAAGATATCGCTTATTTTACCACTTCATTAAAAAAAGTAAATTTTGAATTAGGTATTGACGGCCGCGTTAAAGGACCGGTTAACAGTTTAAACGCCACAAACCTGCTTATTACCGCCGGACAGGCTACTTATATTAAAGGCAATTTTAACCTGCGCGGTTTGCCCGACTGGGGCAATACCTTCCTGGAGTTGAAGTTTGACCAGATTGCCACCAACAAAAAAGATATTGATTACCTGTACAGCCATTTTTCGGGCACGCCAAATGCCAAAGCGCCCGATGTAATTTCAAAATTCGGCAATATCAACTTTACGGGCAGGTTTTCGGGCCTGCAAAATGACTTTGTAGCGTATGGTACTTTTAAAACCAAACTGGGCCGTTTTGACCCGGATATTAATTTAAAAATAAACAAGGCCGGTATGCCCAGCTATAGCGGCAAAGTTGATGCTTATAACTTTGACCTGGGCAGTTTAATTGATGAAAGCACTATTGGGCGCACTACTTTTAACGCCAGCATTAATGGCCATGGCGACGCGCTAAAAAACCTGGACGAGAAAATAAACGCCCGCATCAAATATTTTGATTTTAAAAACTACAGCTATAATAACCTGCTTGTTGACGGCACTTTCGCAAAAAAAATAGCTGCCGCCAAAATCAGCATTGATGATAAAAACATTAAACTCGACCTTGATGGCAGTATGGACCTTAACCCGGCCCTGCCTGTTTATGATTTTAAAGCAACCGTTAATGATGCCCAACTGCATACTTTAAATTTACTGGATGATACTATTACCATCAGCTCCCGGCTAACAGCTAATTTCTCGGGCAATGATCTTAAAAACTTTGAGGGCAGTATTTTGCTTTCACCCACAAGGGTTATCGACCCCCGTAATAATTACCTGGTAGATTCGGTATATCTTACTGCAAGCGGAAAGGGCGATTCGAGGTCACTTTCTTTTATATCAGATTTTGCCGATGGTGGTATAAAAGGCAGTTATGACCTGGCTACCCTGCCAGCGTATTTTAAAACTATTGTTAAAAAGTACGTTCCATCTTTAAAAATGGATATTGCTGAACCTAAGCCTCAAAATTTCGCGTTCAACTTAAAGCTTAAAAACTTAGACCCGGTAACCGCTATTTTTGCACCCGGCCTTAAAATACCCGACAGGGGAACCTTTGCGGGAAAATTCAATTCAAATGATAAAACCGCTACTTTAAACGGATACATAAAAACCATACAGTACGGAACAACTATTTTTCATGATTTTATCCTGGATGAAAGCACCAGTGAGGATAACTTAGGTGTAAATATTTCGCTGAGTAAGATAGACCTGACCGATAAGCTGTTTGTTAAAAATATTGATATTACCAATTTCTTAAAAAGGGATAGTTTAAACTTCAACATAAAACTGGCTGATAAAGATGCCACCAACCAGCTCGACCTTTATGGATTAGTGAAATTTGGGACCGATACAACGGCGCGTCTTAGCCTGCTGCCATCAGATGTAATATTGGAGCATCAAAACTGGCGTTTGCAGCAAAACACAAGGATACGTTTATTGGATGGCAAAACACAGATATCGGGCTTTGAGCTATCCAATGGACTGCAAAAAGTGAGGATAGATGGACTGATATCTGATAACCCGGAGGATAAATTAAAGGTTACGTTTGATAAATTCAACATGCATACATTGGACCAATTGACTAAATCGGCAGATGTTTCGTTGAGTGGCGTGCTAAACGGGGATGTGCTGCTTAGCGGTATAACCAAGTCGCCGGGGGTTGACGCGCGTTTGGGTATCGATTCATTAAAATTGAATAAAACATTAGTGGGAAATGTTAAAATCGTATCCAGTCTGGGTAATGATCGTAAGGAAGCCGATGTAAAATTAAATATACTGAACCGTGGTTTAGAAACGCTGAATATTGGCGGCACTTACACTTTAGGCAAGGACGATGGCGATAAACTGGACTTTGATGTAAAAATGAACCAAACCGAAGCTATTATTTTTGAACCGTTTATTAAGGACCTGGTATCAAATATAAAAGGCACAGTTTCAACCAACCTGAAGCTAAGCGGCACAGCTTCAAACCCGCAGCTTAATGGTGATGTTACTTTAAATAACACAGGGGTAACCGTTAATTATTTAAAAACAGCTTATGTGGTTAATGATAAACTAAGCGTACATAATAGTGTAATAACACTTGATAAGATGACGCTGACAGATATACATGGCGGCAAAGGCATTGTTGACGGAACGGTTGATTTAACCAACCTATCAAACCCTGATATTGAAGCAACACTTAATGCTACCAATTTAATGGCCTTAAATACCACCTTTAAGGACAATCATTTATATTATGGTACCGCTTATAGTACCGGCCGTTTTAGCTTTAACGGACCTGTTGACAACATGAAAATTGATATTAAAGCCAGTACTGAAGCCGGCACTGTATTTAATATCCCGCTAAACACGTCAACAACGGTAAGCGATTATGACTTTATAAAATTTGTAAGCCATAACGATACCACGAAGTTTATTTCTAAGCCGAATGCTTTTAACGGGGTTACGCTTAATTTTGATTTAACGGTTGATGAAAAAACTACGGTAAAGATCACTACCGATTACGGCGTACTGGAAGGGTCAGGACAGGCGAAAAATTTAAGTTTGAAAATAAATAGCCTGGGCGACTTTGACATGTTCGGCAGCTTTCAAATCACATCGGGCACATTTGATTTTACCGCCAAAAACTTTATCAGTAAAAACTTTTTGGTTAACCAGGGCGGCACCATACGCTGGACTGGCAACCCTTCAAATGCCGAAATTAACCTAAATGCCATTTATGAGGTACGTACCAGTATAAAAAACTTATATACCGCGGCTGGATTATCGCCTGTTGAGGGTGATAAGCAAGTATTGGTACAGGCCGAACTGCTGATCAGTAAATCATTGATACAACCTACCATTGATTTCGACTTTAATTTCCCCACAGATCCATCAATAAAGGATGATCTTGGGACTTACCTGGCCGATAATAACAACCGTAACCAGCAGGCATTAAGCGTTATCGTTACCAGGAGTTTTTCGCCCGGAACAGGTGGAAATTTAACCAACCAGGTTATAGGTACAGCAAGTACCGCCGTAAGCGAATTTGCCTTTAATAAGTTGAACAGCTTTATTTCGCAATCAAATATTAAAAACTTTGACCTTAACATCCGCTCGTTTAATGATGCCAGTGCAACCTTTAAGTTGTTTCACCAGCGTTTAATACTTAACGGCAACGTGTTTTCAAACACATTAAATAATACGGGCAATAGTTTAGGCAACGGAACGATCTTTAATGCTAACAACAATTTACTAAGTAGCGGCTCAGGTAATTTAACCACTGATTTTGAGGGGCAATACCTTATAAAGAAAGATGCCAGCTTAACTGCCCGCTACTCGTACCGCGTTTTAAACAGCACCACCTTAAATAGCATTAACACCTTGAACGCGCAATATGTAAACGGCCTTGGCCTGGTTTATCAGCGCGACTTTGATACTTTTGGCGAATTTTTAAGAAACTTCTTCAAAAAGGGTCCGGCTAAAAGTGCGCCGAAAAAAGATCTGCCTAATGCACCACCGTCACCAATAAACACTACCGAAAACGAAGATCAATGATCTTTCAATATGGCGTGGTTCATTTTATCGCGCTTGGTTTTTAGGTAGTTTTCGTTGTGCGGGTTGGGGGCTATTTCAATAGGCACATTTTCTACCACTTCTAACCCGTACCCAATTAGCCCGGCACGTTTTTTAGGGTTGTTAGTCATTAACCGCATTTTTGATATGCCCAGGCTGCGCAGTATTTGCGCGCCCACGCCATAATCGCGCTGATCCATTTTAAAACCTAATTCGATATTAGCTTCAACGGTATCAAAGCCATTCTCCTGCAAATTATATGCTTTTAGTTTATTCACCAGCCCAATACCGCGGCCTTCCTGGTTCATATAAACCAAAACGCCTTTACCTACTTTATTGATCATGGCCATGGCCCGGTGTAGCTGTGGCCCGCAATCGCACCTGCACGACCCAAAAATATCGCCGGTTACACATGAACTATGCACCCGCACTAAAACAGGCTCACCGGGCTCCCAGGTACCTTTAACGAGGGCCAGGTGGTTTTCGCCTGTGTTTACCTGTGTGTAGGCTATCATTTCAAAATCGCCCCACTCGGTAGGCAATTTTACAGACACTTCCTTTTTTATCAGGCTTTCGGTGTTCAGGCGGTAGGCTATCAGGTCTTTGATAGAAACTATCTTCATATCAAACTCTTTAGCCATTGCTAAAAGATCGGGAAGCCTGGCCATATCGCCATCTTCTTTCATGATCTCACATATCACACCGGCGGGTTCAAAACCGGCCATAACAGCCAGGTCAATTGTAGCTTCGGTATGCCCGGCCCGGCGCAGCACGCCGCCATTTTTGGCTATAAGCGGAAAAATATGCCCCGGCCTGCCCAAATCTTTTGGGGTGGTAGCC
>JABDBT010000036.1:0-20817 GCA_013288465.1 Bacteroidota bacterium
GCGTATATGAATGACAATAACTTAAAAATATCGGGCGGAACAGGTGCTACCCAATATTTGGTTTCGTTCGAATACCTGGATCAGGATGGCATTGTGAAAAATGATAACTCAAAAAGATATTCTGCTCTTGTCAAACTAAATTCACGTATTACAAAGGCTGTGGATTTTGGGGTAAACCTGAACCTTCTTCATTGGGACCAAAATCAGTCATGGTACAATGGGGGGTCTAATGGTATGCTTAGCGAAGTAATGCGGGCCTTACCAATGTATGGCACTTATACCCCAACCGGGCAATATGCAGGTACCTGGGTAAACGTAATTAACGCCCAGGTTAACAACCCATATGCTATGGTTGATGAAGGATTGAATGAGGGTTTATATAATACTATGCAGGGTAGTGCCTTCTTTAACGTTGAACCTCTAAAAGGGTTAAAATGGAATGTAACCGGCGGTATAAATTATGGAGATGGCCAGGGACAGCTATTTGATCCCTTAATTTACGTATTTAACCCGCTAACTGGGGCACAGCAAAGTCAGGTTGGCAATGGGTCGGTGACCAGGTCCCTGACGGATAGTTACAGCAATAATATGCGTACCACTTTATATTCTACCCTAACTTATACCAGGACGTTTGCAAGGGATCATAACATAACAGCATTGCTTGGTTATAACCAGGAACAATATAACCAGCGGTCTTTTCAGTCTTATTATGAAGGTTTTCAAACAAATACGCTGACCGAACTTAATGCCGGTTCCATTAACCCGCAGGTTTCAGGGACAGCGTCTGCTTATGCTATCCGGTCATATTTTGGAAGGCTCAATTATGCTTTTAAGGATAAATATTTACTGGAAGCTAATTTAAGGGATGATGGCTCTTCGAGATTTGCCCCGGATAGAAGATGGGGCTTCTTCCCTTCATTCTCTGCTGGTTGGAGGATTATTGAAGAATCATTTATGAAAGATCAAAATATATTCAGCAATCTTAAGCTTCGGGCATCGTGGGGAAGATTGGGGAATGATCAAATAGGATTATATGGCTACATCCCTACCCTTAATTTAGGCCGTATATATGATTTTAACAGCCAGATCACAGGTGGCATTGCACAAACAGCCCTTGATAATCCCAATATTACCTGGGAGACCTCTACCAAAAAGGATGTTGGCCTGGAAATGGGCTTCTTTCAAAACAGTTTAAGCATAGAAGCTGATTATTTCAATGAGCAGCGGAGCGGCATCCTTCAAAGCCTTAACATACCATATGACATTGGCAACCTTTCCCCACCTACTGTTAACCTGGCAGGTGTTAACAACCAGGGGTGGGAGCTTAATGCCAATTACACACAGAATATCGGGCAAGTAAAGTTTAAAGCAGGGTTTAATGTAACCCATGTGCGTAACAAGGTAACCTATGTGCTCACCCCGCAGATTGGTAATAATGTGATTGAGGACGGGCAGCCTATAAACGCCTTTTATATGGTTAAAGCGACTGGTATTTTTCAAACTCAGCAACAAGTTAATAACAGCCCTAAGCCTACAACTAATACAACCGTGCCGGGCGATATCCAATATCAGGATATAAGCGGCCCCAACGGTACGCCCGACGGCATAATTGATGCTAATGACAGGCAAATAGTAGGTAAACCCATCCCTACATGGACCTATGGGGCTAATCTTTCGGCTTCCTACCGCGGCGTAGATGTGAGTGTTTTGGTGCAGGGGGTTGGCGATGTACAATCTTATGTAGGGGGTAACTTGTATTTTCCATTTTTTAATGGGGCCGGTATTACCACAAATTGGGTGGGCAACACATGGACCCCTGCCAATACAAACGCCCCGCTGCCCCGTTTACTTCAATATAACGCGCCAACTAATAATTATATGACGAGTAGTTTTTGGTTGCAAAATGCTTCTTATACCCGGGTAAAAAATATACAGGCAGGATATACTGTCCCTCAACGTATCAGCGAAAAAGTAAAGTTGAAATATATAAGGATATACCTCGACGCGCAAAACCCGTTCACCTTTACCAGGTTCAAGGGGTTAGACCCGGAGAGTGCTGTTGGGGGTAGCCAATATCCTAATATGAAGGTGATTACGGGAGGTGTAGCCGTCAAATTTTAATCATTTACAATTATAAATTAAAGAAGTTTTATATGAAACCGTACAGATATTATATAGTTGGAGCTTTACTTATCATCATGGGTGGCTCTTGTAAGAAAGATATTTTCAATCTCAGTCCAACCGATCAGTTATCACCGGCCTCATTTTGGAAAACATCCAATGATGCCGCTGCCGGTCTGACCGGCGTTTATTCCAATCTTTGGGATGTTACAACGGATGTATTGCCTTACCTGGATGTAATAACCCCTAACGCCTATAGTAATTACCCCTGGGAGGGGTGGCAGGCCATTGCCTGGGGCAATGCCAACTCTAACGGGCCGGGGGGCATTAGCCTTATTTGGCAGGGAGCTTATTCAGGTATTGGCCGTGCAAATGTATTCCTGGCAAACATTGGAAGCGTGAGTATGGACGCAACCCTCAAAGCAAGGATGACAGGCGAGGTAAAGTTTTTACGGGCATTGTATTATTTTGACCTTATCAATTATTATGGGGATGTTCCATTAATTCTTGCACCTCCGGACGTGAGCCAGATTAAAACGCCGCGAACACCCGTGGCCCAGGTAAGGCAACAGATATTGAAAGACCTGACCGACGCAGCCGCAGTGCTTCCGGCACAACCCTATACCGGCAGTGATATAGGCCGCGCTACCAAAGGTGCCGCCCTTGCCCTGGAAACAAGAGTGTTATTATATAACGGGCAATGGGCCGCTGCCGCTGCTGCTGCGCAAAGTGTGATGACATTAGCCGGAACGGGATATGCGCTTTTTCCAAGTTACAGGGGCCTTTTTCTTCCGGCGAATGAAAATAATAGCGAAGTAATATTTGATGCGCAGTATGAAAGTACAGGCAAATACAGCACTAATTGGGATATTTTACTTGGCCTGTATAACGCAAACTATACACCCGGATGGAGTTCAATAGAACCAACAGCAGATTTTGTGGATACCTATGACATGAAGGATGGCTCTACCTATAGTCCAACTAACCCATTGGCAGATCCCAACGATAAATACAATAACCGGGACCCCAGACTTGATCAAACCGTATTCAGGAAAGGGGTAAATTACAATGGTATCCCATACCCAGTGGATAGCAAAGGGTTTGCCGGTATATACACCGGGTTTAGTTTCAAAAAATATACCGTGTATGATAATGCACCAACTGCGGTTGTCTCTGAAAATAAATCGTATATCAACGGGATCTTGATACGGTATGCTGATGTACTGCTCATGTATGCCGAAGCGCAGAATGAAGCTTCCGGGCCGGATGCGAGCGTATATGCGGCTATCAGATTAGTACGGCAACGGGCAGGCATTAATCCCCCTGATTTGCCGGCTGGCCTTAGCCAGGCCCAGATGAGAGCTATGATAATGCACGAAAGACGGATAGAGTTTGTAGGTGAAGGCCTATATTTCTCGGACGTACGCAGATGGGGCACTGCAAATGTTGAACTGAACAGGGCTGTACAGCTAAATGGTTCATACGAAGGAGGGGTTATGGACATAAGAAAATATGATCCTAATAAGAACAACTTATTCCCTATTCCGCAACATGAAATAGATAATAGCCAAAACGCGATAAAGCAAAACCCGGGGTATTAATTAAGAAACTGCTGATTGTTTGGTTTTAGTGGTAAATTGGTTTGCAAGTGGGGCCGAAAAGCCCCATTTGCTTAATTTAATTAAACGGGAAATAGTACCGGTTCTATGCATTTATCCCAAAAAGGGTATATTCATATTGCTTTATCTTGTAAGGTATTATGGGGAGCGATTGCATCTTGCGATCGTATCCGGGCAAATTACTCTGTTTAATTAAAAATGTCAGATCGATGGACATCGATCTTAATAATGTAAATAATAAATGAATAAAAAACTATGGGAAACCGATGATGAATTATTCAGCATCGTAAGAAAGGAACTTTATACCGCTGTAGTAGGTGATATAATGGACAAGTTGGGCTGGCTTCACCAATTTTTGCCGCCACAAATAAAAGCTATCAAACAGGATATGTTTTTGGTAGGCCGCGCTATGACCGTGCTCGGCGCAGACGTGTTTGGCGAACAGGGAAATCAAAACCCCATTTTAAAAAAACCATTCGGATTGATGCTGGAAGCCTTAGACGATCTAAAAAAAAATGAGGTATATATCTGTGCGGGGGCTTTGCCCACTTATGCTTTATGGGGCGAATTGATGAGTACCAGGGCCATTAAACTTGGCGCCGCAGGCGCTGTTGTAGATGGTTATTCGAGAGATACAAACGGAATATTGGATCTCAACTTCCCAACTTTTTCTTATGGCAATTATGCGCAAGACCAGGCGCCACGTGGTAAAGTAATAGATTTTAGGGTACCTATAGAAATAAAAGGGGTAAAAATAAACCCCGGTGACATTGTTCTGGGAGACATTGATGGCGTTTGTATTGTACCAAAGGAGATTGAAGAAGAAGTATTCATACTTGCAATTGAAAAGGCCCGGGGCGAAAAAATGGTGCAGAAAAAAATTGAAGAAGGCATGAGTGCAAAAGAGGCATTTGAAAAGTATGGAATAATGTAATTGTTTATAGACATCTAAAAACACGAATGAAAAATATCTTTAAAATAATTACAGGTTTACTGCTTTTGAGTTGCGCCGCACAGGCCCAAATTCAAAAGATCAATTATACGACTGCCGATAAACAGGTTTTAAAACTAAACCGGGTATCGCCGGCGGGTTCATCACAACCCAACAAACTATCGTTAGATGGTAGCTGGCTTTTTTCTGAAAATATCAATACTTTGCCATGTAACAAAAATATACAGGTACCGGGCGAATGGGTAATGCAAGGTTTTACAGTAGATAATGCGGCTTATGCCGGTTATCAAAAAACCTTTTCCCTGCCTGGAAACTGGAAAGGCAAGCGTTTAAAATTGCGTTTTGATGTGGTGTACAGCGAAGCCGAAATTTGGCTTAACGGCAAAAAAACCGCCAGCCATTTGGGTGGTTTTACCCCATTTGAAGTTGATGTAACCAATTTTGTGAAATGGAGTGGCAGTAACGAGCTGGTGGTAAAAGTAAAATCAAACAGCAAGGCTGATTCTTTGGCAAGTGCCTCTCAGTATGCGGTACACCCATTAGGCGGCATTTCCAGAAAAGTATATTTGATGGCCGTTGCACCAATAAATTTTGCATACGCTGATATAAAAACCACCTTCGACAAGAGTTATGAAAATGCGATGCTAAGTGCGGACGTAATTATAGCTAATGAACAAGAGAGTGAAGCCGAAAAACTAAACCTAAAAGCCGAATTATTTAAAGCTGATGGCATTACCAAAGTTGGCGAGAAGTTGGTTTCAGCTGAAAGTGGCATCAACAAAGGCGAATACTTGCAGCAAAATATCAGTTTCGATGTTGCAAAACCAAAAAAATGGGACCCGGAACATCCTAACCTTTATGTAGTAAAACTGAGTATTTTAGAAGGGACTAACGTTCAGGATGTAATTATCAAAAACATTGGTTTTCGGCAGATAGAGGTAAGAGGAAACCGTGTATTTGTAAATAATATGCCTATCAAACTACGTGGCGTTTGTCATCATGAAACGATGCCTTTGCGTGGCCGTTCGGTAAATGACAACATGTGGGAAAAAGATGTACAAATGTTTCGTGAGGCTAACGTAAATTACATGCGTACCTCACACTATCCGCCAGCCGAAGAATTGATAGATGCCTGCAATCGTTTGGGAATGTTTTTAGAAATTGAAGCCCCCTTTTGCTGGGCCGAAAATACTAAAGTGCCGTTAGGTACCGAAATTTACCAAACGCTGATGGTTGATCAGACATTGGATATGGTAAATTACTTCCGGTCGAACCCGGCGGTGCTCACCTGGTCTATAGGTAACGAATCAGAAAATTATAAAGATTATTTTAAAGAAACTGCCAGGCTGGTTAAGCAATTTGATCCCACTCGTCCGCGTAATTTTAGCCAATACGGGCCAGACGCAGACGAAGGCGACCTGGAAATATGTAATAACCATTACCCCGGGCCAGGCGGGCCAGAAAAATACCGCAATAATAAGCGCCCAATTGTTTTTGATGAATACGTACACTTAAACGCCTATAACCGTTTAGAACAGGTTACCGACCCGGGAGTACGCGATGCCTGGGGAATTGGATTTGAGGCCATGTGGGAAAAAATGTATAAAACCGACGCCGTTTTAGGTGGTGCAATTTGGGCAGGTATTGATGACACCTTTTTTTTACCTGATGGAAAAACCGTGGGCTACGGTACCTGGGGGCCACTTGATGGGTGGCGCAGAGAGAAACCGGAATACTGGCACATGAAAAAAACATATTCGCCGGTTAAAATAAAATTAGCCAGCAATTGGATCAATGGCAAAGTTGCTGTTGAGCTGGAAAACAGGCTGCTTTTTAGTAACCTGAACGAATGTAAAATAGAATGGGACATAGCAAACGAAAGTGGTTTGATAAAGGCCGACCTAAAAAGAGATGATAAAACAAACGCGAATATTGCCATTAACAAAAAACCACGGCCTGGGGACAAACTAACCATTAATGTTTACGACCCGCGTGGCGTATTAATTGATATTTACCAGTTTACCGTAGTACCGGGTATTTCGCTGGTATCAGTTGCCAAAACCAATGTACAACGATGGGGCTACCATCAAAATGGGGACATCCTGACTGCCAAAAATCAAAATATACAAGTTGATTTTAACATGACTACTGGCGATATAGAAAAGGTTACCAACAACGGAAAGAACGTTTGGAATACTGGACTGAGATTAATGATTTTACCTTTAACCGGCGAAGGCAACGGCGTACAAATGACAGGCGATAATAAAAAGTTTGAACCTTTTACTGATGTATGTAAAAACCGTGTGGTAAAAGAAATTAAGCTGGATAAAGCCAAAAATGCATTTACCGTAAGCGTTGCTGATGTGTATAGCGAAGCAGCGGGCGCAACCACTTATCATTTCATAGCCGACGGAACGGTAAAAATAGATTATAAATATACCATTAAAAAAGATGTTAACCCACGGCAATGGGGGTTGGTTTTTGGTTTGCCCGGCACTTTCCAGGAATTAGATTGGGACAGAAATGCTCAATGGAATTACTATCCGGCCGACCATATTGGCCGTGCAAATGGTAAAGCAAAACTAACATCCGATACCAAAGTTTCGGGCCCGGCGGGCCCATCTGCCTTGCCAACCACACCCTGGAGCTTGGATAGAAACGATTTAGGTACTAACGATTTCAGGTCAACCAAGATGTATATCAATCAGGCTGAGTTGACCGATGGTACATCTTCATTTAACGTAATATCTAATGGGCAGCAACATATCAGGGCCTGGAAAGACCAGCAAAACATTAAAACCTTAGTAGCCGGTTACAGCAATATGGGTGCAGAGAGATTTTTTAGGGCCCATGCCGAAAAAATGGATAAACCTTTAAAAGTCGGTGATGTGATACAGGATAGTGTCACCCTTCATCTAAAATAGTATTGACCAATAATAACATCAACATAAATAATGCAAAATATTAACAAGCTTTTTTTGGTTTTTTTAATGCTGTTTAATATCAAATCATTTGGGCAAAGCTCCATTAATGATTTCAATATTCCGCGGTTGTCACCCTTGCCGGCGGCTGTGGTGGGCGTTCAACAGTCCAGGGTTTCCTTAAACGGAAACTGGGATTTCCAGGTATCAGGATACAATGCAAAACATAGTATAATAGTTCCCGGCGAATGGGAAATGCAGGGGTTTACTGTAAATGAAGGCGAAACGGCTTTGTATAGCCTGAAGCTTAATATTCCTGCCGATTGGAAAGGCCAGCGGATAAAAATACGTTTTGACGGCGTAAGCTCCCATGCGCTGGTGAAAGTTAACAACATTAAGGTAGGTGAACATGAAGGAAGCTTTGTGCCTTTTGAAGTAGATATTACTAATGCTCTTAAATCCAGCGACAATATATTGCAGGTAGAAGTGCAGGCATTAACCATTAGCGACCGGCTGGCCAGTACCTCACAATACGCGGTACACACGGTTGGCGGCTTGTTACGTAAAGTGGTTTTGTTTGCGCTGCCGCAAACAAATATGACATCTAATGTGGCAACAACGGTTTTCGACCCGCAGTTTAAAAATGCTACGCTGCAAATACGGTCGCAGGTAGCAAACGAGTCGGTATCAGGAACATCAGCACAAGTGCAATATGTTTTAACCGATGCTGCCGGGAAAGTGATTTTTGAAAAACTGTCGGCAATTGAAAAAAATGTAAGCGCTACTGCTATTGCGAGCATACAAACAGCCATTAATGTAAAACAGCCCGAGCAATGGAACCCGGAACACCCTTACCTGTATCATTTAACAAGTTCATTATTAGTTAAAGGGAAATTCGTTCAGTCAGTAACACAAAATATCGGGTTCAGGCAAGTCCAGGTAAAAGGTAACCAGTTGTTTATTAACGGGAGGGTAGTAAAATTGCATGGCGTATGTCGTCATTCCATATATCCGCTTACCGGCCGGAGCATTAGCCCGGAGTTAGACCGCAAGGATGCCGAACTGTTCCGCGATGCCAATTGCAACTATATCCGCACATCGCATTATCCGCCATCAGAGGAGTTTCTAAACGCGGCCGATGAGCTGGGCCTGTTTGTGGAAAGTGAGGCTTCACTTTGCTGGATAGGTCACGGGGCATCGCCTATTTGGAAAAAATGGGATTATAAAGATGAACGGTTTTTACCTTACATGGTTAATGCCGACGTTGAAAATGTATTAGTCGGCCGCAACCATCCATCAGTTATTATCTGGTCATTAGGGAACGAGTCGGTATGGAGCCCGTTATGGGCAAAGGTGAACGAAGTTGTAAAGAAACTGGACACTTCCCGGCCAACGGCATTCCAGGATCAGCTATGGGGTGGATTCAACAATGCCGGCAGTAAAGCCGACATTGCAAATTATCATTACCCCGGATTAACGGGCCGTTATACCCCGGCGGCTACAGACACCAGCAAACGCCCGGTAATGTTTGATGAATATGCGCACCTGCCGGATTATGACAGGAGGGCATTGCTAACCGACCCGGGAGAAAGAACCGCATATAATGATGCGCTGATACGGATGTACGACAGCATATATGTACACAAGGCCAACCTCGGCGGTGCAATCTGGAGCGGTATCGACGATATCTTTCATTTACCCAACGGCCAAATTGTTGGATATGGCCCCTGGGGACCGATTGATGCCTGGCGCAGGCCCAAACCGGAGTATTGGGGTATGAAAAAAGCCTACTCGCCCATCAGGGTTATAAAAGTAAATACGGCTACGGCATCCAAAGGGTACATTGAACTTTCGGTAGAGAACCGGTATGATTTTATTTCTTTATCAGCGGTAAATATTACGGTTGATGTAGATAATGTTTCGAAAAATATTTCCGCAAATATTCCGGCACGCGGGCTGGGAATTATTAAAGTACCGGTTCCCGGCAATGCGCAATCGGTATATCTTAGCTTCAAAGACCCCAGAGGTTTTATTGCAGATGATGAATATATTATAATCAGGGAAAAAGAAGCAGCAAAAAACAATATTGCTAATGATGCCACATTTATCGAAAGCGAAAGTGCTATTTTGGTAAAACAAAATGGCATCACTTATAATATTGCCAAAGAAACAGGGCTGATTAACGACATTCGCAAAGGAGATCAGGTATTGGTAACACAGGGCCCTGTATTTGCCGTAAGCCCTTTAAACGACGATGATGGCGGCAAGCCCACTGTAGCCGGAGAAACTTATCAAAATGATATCTATCCCCTGAAAAATTACCCACTGATTGTGGTTTTTGCAAAAAATGTGATCGTTACTGAACCCGAAAAAGGTGTGGTAAAAGTAAGTATGGATGTTTTCTATTACGATGGCAGTAAAAACAAACAAACTTACATTTTTAAAAACGGTGAGATGATTACAAATTATGAGCTTACTTATAAAAATAGCCAAACCAATCCTTATCAGTATGGATTATTGCTGCAACTACCCAAAGGAATGGATAAATTATCCTGGGATCGAAAACCGGGAAGGACGATTTACCCGGTAACAGATATTTCAAGATGGCAAGGCACAACCATGCTCAATGCAAAACATGTAAATGGTGTTGAGGAATGGCGTGTTGTCCCTAAGGGGGATTGGAAGGACGATGCAATGGATATGGGCAGTAGCGATTTTCGATCGACCAAAAGACATATTTATTCAGCATCTCTTTCGAATAATAACGGGGTAAGTGTTACCGCCTTATCTAACGGGGAACAATATTCTCGTAGCTGGCTTCAAGACCAA
This sequence comes from Bacteroidota bacterium, assembly GCA_013288465.1. Next base: position 10,443 of record JABDBT010000036.1, read on the forward strand.
CATATTCAATGGCTCATCTCGGATTTCAGTAATCATGGTTCTGAATCTTATTCGCTTATTAACGACAGGGTTGACATTAAAAACAAAGTATTGAAAGGGCAATTGCGATTGTTGGTGGAATAAAGAAATATAGAATTATCAAAATAAAAGATAATACTTTAAAAGGTAGATTAGTGATAGTAATTAGATAGGTTGAAAAAGATGAAAATTACAGATGTAAAAGTTTGGTTGGTTGAAGGCGTTAAATACAACTGGACATTATTAAAAATATATACCGATACCGGGCATACCGGGATTGGCGAAGCTACCAATTGGCCGGGCAGCCCCATAGTTTATAATGCTGCAAAGCATGTTGGGGAACGTATTATTGGGCTCGACCCGATGCGAACGGATTTTATATGGACAAAGCTATACCGCGACCTTAACTGGATAGGCCCTTATGGCGCAAGTATGTGCGCTATTAGTGGCATTGACATGGCATTGCTTGACCTGAAAGGGAAAGTATTAGGTGCACCTTGTTATGAATTGTTGGGTGGGGCATTCCGGAAAGACATTTTATTGTATGCTAACTATTGGTTTACAGGCGGTGGCCATAATGCGGATGATTACGCCGCGCAGGCAAAAAAAGTAAAAGAAGCAGGTTTTACCGGGTTAAAGTTCGACCCTTTTGCACACACTAATTACCTATACGGCGAGGATCTTTCCAGCAATCTCACGCTCACTGCCGCACAACAAGATTTGGCATTTAATGTAAGCAAAGCTGTTCGGGATGCGGTTGGGCCTGATTTTGATATCATGATCGAAACTCACGCTATGCTTAACTATAGGGTGGCGGTAAAAATGGCACAACGCTTAGCCGAACTGGATATTACGTGGTATGAGGAACCTGCGGGGCCCGAGAGTGCCGATACTTTGCGGGCCATGCGCGAGCGTATCCCCTCTAATGTATCTATTTGCGTGGGTGAACGTCATTATACCCGCCATGGTATTCGCCCCGTGCTTGAAAAAAATATTTGCGACATTATGATGCCTGATATTACCCGGTGCGGGGGGCCTTCAGAAATGAAACGCATGGCTACTATGATGGAAGCATATAATGTTTTATTGGCGCCGCATAATCCAAACGGGCCGCTATCTACCTTAGCATCTGCCCATGTATGCGCGTCTGTACCCAACTTCTTCAGGCAGGAATTTATGTTTAATGATGTGGCCTGGAGAGACACCGTTATTACACACCCTATTAAAGACATGGTAAGTAATGGCCACCTGCAATTAAGTGATCGCCCGGGTTTGGGTGTTGACCTGGTAGAAGAGGAAATGGAAAAACATCCGGGTGTGTTAATTTCAAGACCAGGCTTTTATGTTTAACAAAAAAAGATGATATGTTTCAAATTGACCTTACAGGGAAAACAGTTTTAATATCGGGCGCCTCGTCGGGCATCGGATTAGGTATAGCCAAAATGTTTGCAAAAGCCGGGGCAAATGTTTCCGGTTGTGGCCTGGAAAAGGCCGATGGCGGTTTTATAAAAGAGGTTGAGGAGCAGGGTGTAAAAGCATTGTACACTGCATGTGATGTTACAAAGAAAACAGATCTGCAAAAATTTATCCAAAACACGATCAGCACGTTCAGAAGCATTGATATTCTTGTATCAAATGCCGGGCAGAATGTTTTTGAAGGTGCTGAAAAATGTGATGATGGGGATTGGCAACATAATATGGACCTGAACCTAACATCACATTGGCAATTGGCAAAGTTGTGTAAACCCTATCTTGAAAAAAGCAGCGGAGTTATAATTATTATGACTTCTAATCATGCATACAGTTCTATCTCCGGATGTTTCCCCTATAATGTTGCTAAAACAGCATTAACTGGCCTGGTAAGAAGCCTTGCTATTGAATGGGGCCCGGCTATCCGTACGGTTGGTATTGCTCCTGGTTTTATTGATACGCCCGGCAATCAAAAATGGTTTGATTCATTTGCTGATCCTCAAAACGAAAAAACACGGACAATTGATATGCACCCGGTTAAAAAATTGGGAACAACTGAAGGAATTGGCGGATGGTGCGTTTTTCTTGCAAGCAGCTACGCTACTTTTGCTTCGGGGGCCACTTATTTGATTGATGGAGGCAGAAGTGCATTAATGCAGGAAATATAAACACGCTTAGGGAAAAATAATGCTTGACTATTTATACATAGCATGAAAACATGGAATGCTGAATTACTGTATAAAGCGGATCTGATACTTGGTGAAGGGGCTCATTGGCATTCGGGTTGGAAGATGTTTTTATACGTTGATATTGAAGGAAAAAAAGTAGGGCGTATAAATCCGCTCACAAAAGAAATAGAAGAACAAGATGTTTATAAAAGGGTAGGAACAATTGTGCCCGCAACCAATGGCAAATTGATAGTTGCTTTACAAGGCTCTATTGAAGAACTGGATTTTGAAACAGGAAAGTTAAGAGACTTAGTATTTATTGAGTGCGATAAGCTCAATAACCGTTGCAATGATGGTAAATGTGATGCGGCGGGGAGATTATGGATAGGAACGATGCATGTAGATGCAAAACTGCATCGGGGAGCCTTATATAAATTTGATGGGGAAATAAGGAAAATGGCTGATAATATCAGCGTATCGAACGGCATTTGTTGGTCAACAGACGATCGGACAATGTATCATATAGATTCATTTGAGCATAATATTAAAGCTTATGATTTTGATCTGGACTCGGGTGATATTTCCAACGAGCGCGTTATAGTCGAAATAAATGAGCCCGGTCAAATGCCCGATGGGATGTGTATAGATAGCGATGGAATGCTGTGGGTTGCTATATGGGGTGGTTGCTGCGTAAACCGCTATGATCCGGGCACCGGCGATTTGGTCGGAAGGGTAAATGTTGACGCACCAAATGTTACCAGTTGCGCATTTGGGGGAGATGATATGAACCAATTATTTATTACCACCGCCCGGATTGGGTTGAATGAAGATCAGTTGCAGCAATACCCTTTGAGCGGTTCGTTGTTTTATGTAAATACTAATATCAAAGGGGTTGAAATGAATAATTTTATCTTGAAGGGAAGCAAATAGTAAGCTGTTGAAAGGATAATGCATTTATGATTCATTAAGGAACGGGAGATTTATACGTAAATGCATTAACAGTACCGGATTAAGACCTTTTCTCTCACCATAATGGTCAAGCATTTATTTTCTGCCTCTAACTCTTTATAGGTAAACTACGATGTATTAGTACCCGGGCAGAAAAACTATCCCACTTGATCGCCGCGGGGGGCGGGTATCGATTAGCCTGCCTTTTCCCGAAAAATTAAAAAATATTGCAATAATTATCATTTTTGAGTACAATATGGTGCTTTTGGGTCATTTCAAATAAAAATGCCTTTAAAACAGTTTATTTTGCCCATAGATTTAGCATTTATTGGGCATAATTGGCTAAAACCGGTACAAAATGTTGATTTCTGCCATTTTGTTAACAAAAAATATGTTAAAATAAGTTAAAATAAATGTATAGTAAAACTATATACTATATATTTGTATCATTATATTATCGTGCTACCCAGTTTGTTCTTTATGATAGATAATGGATCAGTTAAAAAAAGAGGAGGTCAAAAACTTCCTTTTTTTATTTAATCACATTTTTAGTTCGGTCAGCTCAATACATCTTCTAATATCTCGTGCGAGCGGATATGGCCAAATCCTTCAATATGCAATGCGTAATACTCCAGTAATTTATTCAGCTGGTAGCGACGCTCATCATTAGTAAATTTTAAGGTCGCTATGTTTTCAAAACTACAATCTAAAAGCTGGTTGAAATTTTGTGTGTGTGGCGGCGACAGGTATGATACGCTATCCGGCTTATACTTGCTGAAAACGCCATTCTTCATGTCAAAATAATCGGCATCATTCATCATATACCTGTCGGGGTAAAAGCCCAGGTAACGGCTAAGTTGTATTAAAAACAGCAGGTGGAAATTGGCAAGCCCTGTTGTTTGATTATCCAGCCATTCAACGGCGCTGAACACAAAATCAAACAAGTTCTCGTCGGCCGATTGCTGTCTTATGGCTTTATACAATACCTCATTTAAAAAAATGGCCAGGCTGCTTTTAATCACATCATAAGGGATACTCTGCAATACCGGCGAGTTTTTGAGCTCGGCTATGCGCTGTACATTGCCGGTGTTTTTATGGTAAACCACCAGATCAAGCAGGTGCAGCGGCTGTAGCATATTACTGCTTATTTTAGCTTTCGGCTTTTTAACACCGTTGATCATGTACGATTGCAGGCCAAACTTCTCGGTAAATATTTGTGCAATAACGCTGCTTTCGCCGTAGGCGGTAGTTTTAAATACAATGCCCCGTGTTTTATGCAGCATGTTATAATAACAATAGCAGTTTGGGTAAAAAGATGATACAACCGGTAATAAGCGCGAATAAGGCGGCTATTACTACGGCTCCCGCGCTTATATCTTTAACACGCCCGGCCAATTCATTATAACCCGGCGATACCAGGTCGGTTAAAAACTCAATGGCAGTGTTTAACAACTCCAGCATCAATACCAGCGTAATAGATAACGTAACCCATTGCCATTCGTTCACCGAAATATGCAGCGCGAACCCCATAAAAACGGCCAGCACCATAGCAACCAGGTGTATCCTGAAGTTGAGTTGGGTTGCGGCGGCATACGTTAGCCCTTTAAAAGCATAACCAAAGCTGCGGATAAGTTTTTTCATTTTTGTGGTGACAAAAATCAGTTTAATATTTTACAATACCAATTTCTTAACTGATGATGCAGAGCAGACGCATTAAAAATATAAAACCCTTCCTCACCCTCTTTATGCGCAGCAAAGAGAGGGTGGTCGAGCGATTTAGCGATGACCGGGTGAGTCCTCGCCGAGCAGCATTTTTCTCCAAAGCATGTCGCCGCCTACTCACCCCGACTACGCAAACTATTCCAGCCCTCTCTCCGCTGCGCGCAAAGAGGGCTGGAATAGTTTGCGTTTGTACTGTAACCTAATGACATTGTACATCTTTCAAGTAGGGAATCTTCATAAATTGCATACCTTGACATCCCCAATTAACTAATCACTAACCTCCAATCACTAACCTCTAACTCCTACTTCCCATTTTTAACATACTTATCCAGCCATTGGTTCATTTCCCAAAGCATGTGCAGCAGGTTTTCTTTACCGCGATAGCTGTGTGCTTCATAAGGAAGGAAAACGAACCTCACCGTGCCGCCATAGCCTTTAATAGCTGCAAACAGGCGTTCGCTGTTAATGGGGAACGTGCCCGAGTTATCATCGGCATCGCCATGTATCAATAAAATTGGGGTTTTGATCTTGTCGGCAAAACTGAAAGGGCTCATGTCGTAATACAGTTTAGGGTCATCCCAATAAGTACGGTCCTCGTTCTGGAAGCCAAATGGCGTTAGCGTGCGGTTATAAGCGCCGCTGCGGGCAATACCGGCCTTAAACAGGTTGGTATGCGCCAATAAATTGGCCGTCATGAAAGCGCCGTAGCTATGGCCGCCTACGGCTACGCGGTTGCGGTCGCCCACACCCATGTCTGCCAGTTTATTAATGGCCGCTTCGGCGTTCATTTTTAGTTGTTCAACAAAAGTATCATTAGGGCGTTTACCATCTTTGGCTACGATAGGCATTTCGGCATTATCTAAAATGGCATAGCCCTGGGTAACCCAAAATATAGGCGAAGCCCAGCTAATGGTAATAAACCTGTTTTGCGAGCCGCGTATCTGCGCCGCGTCTGCAGCCGAATTAAACTCGCGTGGATAGGCCCAAATTAAAACCGGCAATGGGCCATCCTTGGCTTTGTTATAGCCTTTTGGCAGGTAAAGGTCGCCGGTAAGGTCAACACCATCTGCACGTTTGTAGGATATTTTTTGCTTGCTAACTCCAACCAATTGCGGATAAGGATTTTTGAAATCGGTTACCGGCACATCGGCCATTTTTAGTATTAAGTTTTTGATGTAATAATTAGGCACTTCGGTTTGTGATTCCTTACGGGTAAGCAACACCAGTTTATCCGGGTCTATCACATCCACCACATTTTCATAATAACCTTCGCTGCAACGCCACAATATTTCGTTTTGTTTAGTGCTGAGGTCAAATTTGGCTAAAAATGGCAGGTCGCCTTTGGGCGATGAGCCTACGGCATTGTTCATTAACAGTTTAGTGCCGTTATCAACCGGGTAAATCACCATACGGCCAAATTTATTTTTAGCCGTAACAGCGGCACCCGGGTTGGTATAAGCATCGGTTTCGTTACGCTCATACAGTTTTTCCAAACTCCCGGTTGATGGGTTATAGCGGCTAACCTTTTCAGTTTGCCTTGCCCTTGATGCTTCGGTAACCAGGGCCAGGGTGTTAGTGCCCCATTGGGTACCGCGGTAACGCATGTTTGTTTTAAACAGTTGCTTGGCCTCACCATTAAAGGGCGCGTTTAGGGCATACACCGCGTCATGAAATTCAACTTTCTTTTTGATCAACCCGCTATCTAATGGGTGGCACCAGGTTACGGTTGCTGCTTCATCGCCGCGCCAGTTAAAATCGCGGTCAATATTTTGGGTGTTGTCATTGCCCGAGGGACGGCCTTCTGCTGACGGCAGTTCGGCCAGCACTTTTACAACTTTTCCTTTCAGGTCGGTAATAGTTACCGTTGATGGGAAACCACCGGCAGTAACCAGGTACGAAAATGGTTTCCGGATGGTACGCAGCATCATATATTTTTTATCGGGCGACAGGCTGACATTATCATAGATAGCCGGTTTTCCAATTTTGGTTTCAACCCCGCCCTTATTTTCAACCAATTGCGAAGTAGCATAAAACTCAAACAACTGCTCGTCATAAGGCGATTTGATCAGGTCCTCAAAAGTGGCGCTTGGCGCTGTTTTACCTAAGTTTTGCTGAATGGTTGGCCCCTTCGGCATTAATGATTTTTGCGGCGCCATCTTTGCCGTTTTAATAATGGTATGGTATAATATTTCCTGGTCGTCAACCCAGGCAATGCCACTTCCTAATACCACATTTAATTGCCCTTTGTTCACTTTTATTGCTTTTTTGGTAGCAATGTCAATTACATACAGGTCAACCCCTTTTGGATTGGTTTGGGTAAATAATATTCTCTTTTCATTGGGGCTCCAGCTCATGTTGCCCGCCCTTAAAGGTTGCGGTAAGCCGGTAACGGTAAAGCTTTGCCCGCTTTTAATATTTTTCAGTGTAAAGTTATTAATGAAGTTTTGCCTGCTTGGCGCAAAGTTTTCAGGGTTAATGCGCAGGCCTGCTATTCGCATTTCGGGCATGGCCAGTTCAGCTACCGATGGATACGAGGTATGATCGGCCAATAATATCCATTCGGCCTTTGAGCTGATGCTTACCGTGGGCGTAGGTTTGGCTAACAGCAGGTCGGCAATTTCTTTTGGCGGTGTTTGGTAGCTTATGGCATCCTGTGCCTTAATTTCAAATGCTATTAACAGCAATAAAACGGGGAGTAAAATTCTTTTCATAACAAAGCGGTTGATTTTGAGGAAGGTAAGTTACGAAAATGTATTTGGTGTTTTTAATTGTATTGGTGTTTTTACTTACAGGTATTGAAATTAGAATAAGGGGAATGAGCCAACATGCCACATTAGTTGTAAAATCCATAAATCAAAAAGCCCTGTTTGTACATGCGACAAACAGGGCTTTTTGTTAAGTTATGAATTCTTCTTATTGGAACTTCGGCACAATTTTGCGGATCACATTATTATAGAAATCGCCAACATAAACATTACCTGCCGCATCAGCAGTAACCCCTTGTGGGTTGTTGAATAGGGCGGTTGTTCCCGGGCCATCTATATAGCCCGAAGTATTTAAAGCACCTGCCAGGGTATATAAAACCTTGGCGGCTGTAATTTCTAATATACGCCCGCTCGAATCAGCAATGTACAAGTTGCCGGCAGCATCAATTGAAATGGCCACCGGTGCGCCAACCACGTTTTTTTGTACCGGGTTACCTGCTAAAGTAGTAACAACACCTGCTGAGGTGATCATGCGGATGGCCCGGTTTCCCTGGTCGGCAACATAAACGTTTCCTGTCGCGTCAACCGCTACCGAAGTTGGCGAGCTAAATAAAGCAGCTGTTCCATATACCGTAGTACCGCTTCCGTCAAAATACCCTGTTACAGGGCCGCCGCCTACCTGTGGCGGGTAGCCTGCAAGCGTACTTACCACACCTGCCGGTGTAATTTTGCGGATAAGGTTATTTCCCCTGTCGGCAACGTAAACGTTGCCTGTGGCATCACAGGCAACGCCTGATGGACTCCTAAACTCAACAACTGATCCTGTTCCGTCAACATAACCGTACAAACCGTTTCCGGCAAAGGTACTTACTACGCCAGCCGGTGTTATTTTACGGATAAGATTATTGCCTAAATCGGCAACGTAAGCATTGCCTGTGGCATCAAAAGCTATGCTTCTTGGGCCATAAAACGTTGCAGACGCAATTGCGCCGTCGGCATAACCCAGTGTTGGGTTGGTATAACTTGAAACCACCGCTGTGGTGGTCATCTTCCGTATTAAATTATTGAGGGCATCTATCACATAAACATTACCGTTGTTATAGGTTAATGCCTGCGGGCCGCTAAACAATGCGGCTGTGCCAGTACCATCCAGGTAGCCATAGGTTGAACCACCGGCGAAGGTGCTAACGGTACTGGTAAGCCCCGTTCCAGAAGCGGTTGTAGTAAATTTTATCACAGCACCATAACCCGGCCCACCGGCATTGGTAGCGTAAGCACGCAGGTAATACGTAGTTGAAGGGGCTAAACCGGTTAGCCTGCTTATAAAACCGGCGTTGGTGGTATTCACCGTATCTGATGTTTTTGAATCAGCTATGGTAGGTGTTTGGTTTGTTGCGCTCCAGCAAACACCATTGGCTGATATATCGCCATAATTGGTATTGGTAATTATCCCCCCGCTTTGGGCTGTAGTTGATGCTAATGAACTTATCACGTTTAGCGTTACTACCGAGGGCGGCAGTACTGAGCTGGAAACAGTTGGGGTTTTGGTACAGCCACTTATCCCAATTAGGATTGATAATGTTATTATCGCTGAAAAGATGGTGCCCGTTAAAGGTTTTCTCATGTGTATTAAAAAAATATATGCACTCCCGATAGCTATCAGGACAGGGTGCAAAGATAGTATTATTGATGCTTTGAATTAAACTAATGTTTAAGCTGTTATGCTTATACGCTGTAAATTTTTTAAAGATATGAGTTCAGTTTTTATTATGAGGGCAAACAGCCGTGTTATTGGTGTTTTTTAACATATATTAACATTATGGGGTGAAAGGCAGGAGTTTTGCAGATCATTAGGCTTAAAGCAAAAAGACCAAAGCAAAAAGCTTCCCGCTCCCTGTTTTGGTCTTTTCGCTTTAGGCTTTCTGCTTATTTACTCAGGTACATTGATTTCTCTTTATACAAGTGCCTGAAGTATGGGTCCTGCAAATCAGGTATAAAACGTATGGCCTCGCCGGTTGATTTCATTTCGGGGCCAAGCTGTTTTTCCACCTCGGGGAATTTATCGAAAGAGAATACCGGTTCTTTAATGGCATAACCTTTTAACTTACGCTCGATAGTAAAGTCTTTCAACTTATTAACCTCCAGCATAACTTTGGCAGCTATGTTGATATAAGGAACATCATACGCTTTGGCTATAAATGGCACCGTACGTGATGCGCGCGGGTTGGCCTCTATCACATAAACACTGTCATTTTTAATAGCGAACTGGATATTCAGCAAGCCACGTACATTTAGCGCTTTGGCTATCTTAATGGTATATTCTTCCATTTTGCTGATCACATCGTCCGTCAGGTCAAACGGAGGCAGGACAGCAAATGAATCGCCCGAGTGGATACCCGCTGGCTCAATATGCTCCATCATGCCTATGATATGTACATCATCGCCATCGCTTATCGAGTCAGACTCGGCTTCTGATGCGCGATCAAGAAAATGATCTATCAGCACCCGGTTGCCCGGCAGGTTCTTTAACAGGCTAACAACGGCTTTTTCAAGGTCTTCATCATTAATTACAATACTCATGCCCTGGCCGCCCAGTACGTAGCTGGGGCGTACCAATACCGGGTAACCTACATGGTGCGCAACCTCTAAAGCTTCTTCGGCACTTTCGGCAACACCATATTTTGGATAAGGGATGTCTAATTCTTTCAACAGGTCTGAAAAACGGCCGCGGTCTTCGGCAATATCCATATTGTCGAATGAGGTACCTATGATTTTTATGCCATGCTGATGCATTTTCTCGGCCATCTTCAGCGCGGTTTGCCCGCCCAGCTGAACAATTACGCC
>JABDBT010000036.1:20827-21367 GCA_013288465.1 Bacteroidota bacterium
ACATATCATAGGCATGATGGAGCATATTGAGCCAGCGGGTATCCACTCGGGCGATTCATTTGCTGTCCTGCTGAACAATTACGCCGTAAGGTTTTTCAAGCTCAATGATCTCGCGCACATGCTCCCAAAATACCGGTTCAAAATACAGCTTATCCGCCATGTTAAAATCGGTTGACACGGTTTCGGGGTTACAATTGATCATGATGGCCTCAAAGCCCGATTCTTTTGCAGCAAGTAAGCCATGCACACAGCTATAATCAAACTCGATGCCCTGCCCAATACGATTAGGGCCCGAGCCTAATACAATTATCTTTTTCTTATCAGATACGATGGATTCATTCTCGCCCTCGTAAGTAGAATAGTAGTAAGGTGTTTTTGCAGGGAACTCGGCAGCGCAGGTATCAACCATTTTATATACGCGCTTAATGCCTAATTCTTTACGGCGCTGGTAAACATCCTCCTCGGTAGTATTGTTGTGCAGGATATAAGCTATCTGCGCATCCGAAAATCCTTTTTGTTTCAACGTAAATAAAAAGTCTT
>JABDBT010000037.1 GCA_013288465.1 Bacteroidota bacterium
TTATCTATTCAAAGATAATCGGTGAAATCAATCAAAATCAGTGAAATCCCCAAAATAAAAATCTAAAACTTCTCTTCTATCCCCAAAGCAAATAAAGCAAAATCATATTTAACCGGGTCTGTCGGGTCAAATTCTCTTAACCGCTCAGTAAGCTCCACAGCGGTTTGCCAGTCGGTTTGTTTGCGGGTGATGAGGCCGAGTTTGCGGGCAACACGGTCAACATGCAGATCGCATGGCATTATGAGCTCTGCGGGCTTTATTTGGTTCCATATCCCAAAATCTACACCGCAGTCATCCTTGCGGACCATCCAGCGGAGGAACATATTCAGGCGTTTACAGGTTGACTTCTGTGAGGGTGAGGATACGTGTTTTTTGGTGCGGTGAGGGAAATCGGGCAAAGAGAAGAAGTACGTTCTAAAATGATTCAGGTATTTTTCAATAGGCTCGGCATTGTTCGTTACTGATCGCTTCATAGATCCTTCGCTATCGCTCAGGATGACAGTTTGATTGGGTATGAATGCGTCTTCCAGTGAGGCGTGATTTTGATAATGATACCTGAAGAAAGCAATGAAATACAACGTATCAATATCATTAAAGGTTCGGTGTTTAAAGTGAAGCAGCTTTTTCAGATCGGGCTCTTCATGATTGATGATAAAATCATACGGCGCGCCATCCATTAACGTGATCAGTTCCCGGCACTTATTGATAATAGTAACCCGTTGTCCCCAGGCCAGCGTTGCAGCCCAGAAGCCCATGATCTCAATATCCTGCTTTTTGGTAAACAGGTGCGGGATACAAACAGGGTCGTTCTTTATAAAATCCGGCCTATTGTATTGGATTACTTTCGAATCGAGGAAGGATTGTAGCCCCCCAACCCCCTGAAGGGGGAGTTTTTGATTTGTGAACTGGACTTGCATAATGTTTAAGCCCTCCCCCTTTAGGGGGTTGGGGGGCTAAGCGCTTGTTTCAAATCCTCCAGCAAATCATCCACATCCTCTACGCCTACACTTAAACGCAACAAATTATCTACTACGCCCACTTTATCGCGCTCGGATTTGGGTATAGAGCCATGTGTCATAGTAACCGGGTGATTGATCAACGATTCCACTCCTCCTAACGACTCAGCTAACGTAAATATTTTAAATGAAGACGCTACGCGGAATGTTTCCTGCAGGTCGGCGCCCTTTATGGTTATGGATATCATGCCGCCAAAATCGCGCATTTGTTTTTTGGCGATATCATGGTTTGGATGATCAGTAAAACCCGGCCAGTATATTTTATCCACTTTGGGGTGTGCATTTAAAAACTCAGCTATGATCCGGCCGTTCTCACAATGCGCTTTCATACGCAGATGCAGGGTTTTAATACCGCGTAATACTAAAAAGCTATCCATAGGCCCCGGCGTAGCGCCACAGGCATTATAGATAAACCAAAGGCGTTTGTACAATGCTTCATCATTCAGCATTAAAGCGCCCATCACCACATCCGAGTGGCCGCCAATATATTTGGTTACCGAGTGCATTACAATATCAGCGCCCAGGTCGATAGGATTTTGCAGGTATGGCGAAGCAAAAGTATTATCAACTACGGTTAATGCATTCTTCTCCTTGCCGATCTTCGCAATAGCCGCAATATCCACAATTTGCATTGTAGGATTAGTTGGCGTTTCTATCCAGATCAGTTTCGTTTTATCATTGGCATATTGCCTAATTATCTCAGGATTTGACAAGTCTAAAAAATGAAACTTGATACCGTAATTGGCAAATATCTTGGTAAACATGCGGTAAGAGCCACCATATAGGTCATTACCGGTAATTACTTCATCGCCGGGCATTAATAGCTTCATCACAGCATCGGTAGCACCCATCCCGCTGGAGAAAGCCAAACCAAATTCCGCGTTCTCTAATGCTGCCAGGCAGCTCTCCAATGCCTTACGCGTTGGGTTAGTGCCCCGAGAATATTCAAACCCTTTATTATCTCCCGGCGATTTTTGCCAATAAGTTGATGTCTGGTAAATCGGTGTCATCACCGCCCCGGTTGTCGGGTCGGGCTCCTGCCCTGCGTGTATTGCTTTTGTTGCGAATTTCATGAGTTGGTTGATTGGGTTTATTAGGTTGATTAAGTGAGTGGTTATTACGTCAACTCATCAACTTTTTTCTTTTTAAGGTATTGAATATAGCCATTTAATAATCTTAAACAGCTATCGTATTCAATTTGGAAAGACTTTAAAACATCTTCCGTTATTATTTTTTCATCAATTGCAATTAATAGGTGGTCTAGCGTTTCAGATAATGAACCTCGCGCCATAATACAAAAGCGAATATTATCCTGGTAGTGAAACCGCCCGTGTCCTTCTGCCAAATTGTTCCCAATAGAACGGGACGAGCGAATGATTTGATCTGCTAACCTATATTTTTCGTCTATTGGAAATTTCTTTACCAAATCAGAAATCATGCCCCTTATTTTTCGCGATTGCTTCCAAACTTCCAATTCAGTAAATGAGGCCATTATTAGTTGATTAGGTTTATGGAGTTGATTAAGTGAACAGCTATTCGTCTAATATGCAAAATATTTAATTTCTTTTTAAAACACCACCTACTCACCTAATCAACCCAATCAACTATTCACTTAAAAATTAACCACTCACCTAATCAACTTTATAAACCATTCACCTAAAAGCCAACTACTCACCTAATCAACCCAATCAACCATTCACCTACCTTAATATGCCCGTGCAAATAACACCCTTTGACTTGATGGCTTACCTGTTAAAATACACTTGCCCTCTTCCTGTTTATTATCCAAAGGTATGCAACGAATTGTAGCCTTAGTTTCATCTTTTATTTGCTGTTCGGTTTCGGAGGTTCCATCCCAATGGGCCGATAAAAATCCTGGCTGTTCATCAAGCATACGTTTAAACTCGTCATAGCTATCTACCTCGGTTGTATTTTCAGCTCTGTATGCGTGGGCTTTTTTGTATATATTTTCCTGAATTTCCTCTAATAGCGCTTCAATATGTTCAGCCAAACCTTCCTGGTTAATGGTTTCCTTGGTTTTAGTATCCCTTCGGGCCAATTCAACTGTTCCGTTTTGCATATCGCGGCTGCCAATGGCAACGCGCAAAGGCACACCTTTTAGTTCATATTCGGCAAACTTAGCGCCGGGGCGGTGTGTATCGCGCTTATCAAACTTTACCGAAATGTCTTTTGCCTTTAATGATTTAGTAAGCGTGTTTACATAAGCGGTAATGTTTTCCAGTTCTTCATCATGCTTATAAATAGGCACAATAACCACTTGTATGGGTGCCAGTTTAGGTGGCAATACCAGGCCTGCATCATCCGAGTGCGCCATGATCAACGCGCCTATTAAGCGGGTTGATACGCCCCATGAGGTTGCCCAAACATAATCCAGCTTATTTTCTTTACTGGTAAATTTTACGTCAAACGCTTTGGCAAAGTTTTGCCCTAAAAAGTGCGATGTACCGGCCTGCAGGGCTTTACCATCCTGCATTAAAGCTTCGATACAATAAGTATCCAGCGCACCTGCAAAACGCTCGTTAGGGGTTTTTTTACCTTTTACAACAGGCAATGCCATCCAGTTCTCCACAAAATCAGCATATACGCCCAGCATTTGCTCGGTTTCGGCAATGGCTTCGTCGGCGGTGGCGTGGGCGGTGTGGCCCTCCTGCCATAAAAACTCGGTAGTACGTAAAAACATACGGGTACGCATCTCCCAGCGCACTACGTTGGCCCATTGGTTTACCAAAATGGGCAGGTCGCGGTATGATTGTATCCAACCTTTATACGTATTCCAGATAATAGTTTCAGATGTTGGGCGGATGATCAGTTCTTCCTCCAATTTGGCATCTTCATCCACAACAATATTACCGTTGCCATCGTTCTTTAAACGGTAGTGGGTTACAACGGCGCATTCTTTTGCAAAACCATCAACGTGACTTGCTTCCTTTGAAAAAAAAGATTTTGGAATAAATAACGGAAAATAGGCATTGCTGTGGCCGGTATCTTTAAACATTTTATCTAATACGGCCTGCATTTTTTCCCAAATGGAGTAACCATAGGGTTTAATGATCATACAACCTTTTACAGGTGAATATTCGGCCATATCAGCCTTGATCACCAGGTCATTATACCATTGTGAATAATCTTCATCTTTACTTACAACACCTTTACTCATAAATTACGGAATAGAATTTGACTGTTTAATTACTTATTATTGCGGTCAAATTTATAAATTTAAAAGTTATTTACCCCGGATAGCCAAGCTAAACTTAATATAAGATGAAAAGAGACCTGTTAACCGGAATTGTTTTGACCAGTATGGTAATACTGGGTTCCTGCTCTGCTCCTAATCAGCTGGTTAGTGTAAAAAACGCTGTAAATGACGACGATGTTTATTATACAAAAGCCAAAGCCGGCGACCAAACCGAATACTTAACCGATGCCAATTATCAAAATGGCAACAATGGTTATAGCGGTGATGATAACTATTATTACTATGGCGATTACGCTACCCGCTTAAACCGTTTCAGCAATTATTCGCCGTTTGATTATGATGATGACTTTTATTATAACTATGTTCCCTATAACAACGGGTTTGGGGCAGGCTCGGATTATAATTTAGATTATTCCGCTTATAATTCCGGTTATGGCCAGGGAGGCAATCCTGCTAATACTTACAACAACCCTTATATTTATTCGCCTTATGATTACGGTTATTCACCTTATGATATGGGTGGATATGATGATTTTGGTTACGGCGACATTTATTCTGCTTATATACTTGGCGGCGGTGGTGGTGGCGGCTACGGCGGTTCTTATCGCCATCACAACCACAATTCGGGCAGTACAGTTGCCTCAATTGGTGTTAACCCCAATGCCCGTGGTGCCAGGACAACCCCTTCGCCCGGTGTAACGCGGGTGGCTTATTATCCCGGCAATCCGTTAGTAAATATTAATAACAGCAATGTAACCCGTACCGGCACAAGTGCTAACAGGGCTACCAATACCGCTGTTACCCGCGATACAAGAGATAACAGCTACAGGCCTGTTCAACAAAATACTACCCCTACTTATAATAATACTACAAGCAGTAATACAAGTTCGGGTTCAACCAGCAGCACTTCGAGTGGTGGCGGGGGCCGACCGGTTAGGCCTTAATATTGATGCATCGGGAAACATCTATGAAATTTAAATATATACTCTCTATAATTGCTTTGACAGCAATTAGCAAAAGCGGCTTTGCCCAATATTCGCAGGATGCAATACGCTACTCTACTTTTCAAACCGGCACAACATCGCGCATAAAAGGTATCGGGAATGCCGGAACAGCCATTGGCGGCGATTTAAGTTCCGTTAGCGGCAACCCGGCAGGTTTAGGGTTTTTCACTAAATCAGAATTAAGCATTACACCTGAGTTTGATGGTTCGAAAGTAAATGCCACTTACCTGGGGCAATCAAATACAGCTTCAAAAAACAGTTTAAATTTAAACAATGCCGCTATCGTTTTTTATTCGAGGTTAAATACCCCAACGGGGCAGGATAAAACTAAAGGATGGCTAAGCCTTAATTATGGCATTGGTTACAGCAGGACAAATGATTATGGCGAAAATATTTATGCCGCCGGTAAAAATAATTCAAGCTCAATAACTGACTATTATGCCAATTTAGCTAACAGCAATGGCATAACCGATGGTTCTTTACAAAGCTGGGCCTACAATCAAAACCTGATCGATCAGTACGGTGTTACCAACCCAACTTATAAAAGCAATGCCTATACCGGTGCAACACAGTTAAACAGCATTTCGCGGACGGGCGGCGAATCGGAGGTTAACCTGTCATTGGGTGCCAACCATAGTAATAAGCTATATATCGGCGTTGCATTAGGGCTTACCACTTTAGCCTATAATTCGACCAATAATTTTACGGAAAGCGGCGTAGCTTCTGTATTAGAAAACAATGTAGCCGTTGACCGCAATTATATTTCAACCTATTCTCAATTTCAAAACACCAAGGGCTCGGGTGTAAATATTAAACTGGGTGTTATTTATAAAGTTGTTGATGCCGTGCGTATCGGCGCTGTTATAACCACCCCTACTTATTATAGCATCGATGATTCGTACAGCGAGGGCCTGCAAACCAGCTATAGCGGCGGTGCGATCTATAGTAATGGGCCTAACAATTACCCGTTATCCTATACTTTCCGCACGCCTTTTAAAGCGGCAGGTGGTTTGGCCATATTTATTAAACAGTTTGGCTTTATAACCGGCGATGTTGAATACGTTAACTACAGTACAACACATATTGATAATGCCGATGGTTACGATAGCTCGTACGATAATAGCAATATAAAAACGTTGTACCAGGCGGCTATTAATGCACATATTGGCGCTGAGGCACGGCTAACCGGCAATGTATTTTTGCGTGGCGGCTTTGGTGTGCAGGGCTCGCCGTTAAAACAAAACGGCACTTCAACACAAACGGTTAGTGGCGGTTTTGGCTACCATTTGGGCAGCTATTATTTAGATTTAGCTTATAACTACGTAACCGGATCACAAACCTTAACACCGTATAGCGCTGGTAGTTTAACACCTACAGCTAATTTAAATAAAACCTATAATAATGCGTTTTTAACATTGGGGTACAGGTATTAGCAATCAAACTCTACTTCACTCATTTGCCCTCTTTTCGCTGCACGGAAAGAGGTTTTTTTTATAATTTTCACTTGATTAAACAGCATATTTGCACCTGTATGAACCGGCTATTATCTTTTATCAGCGAAAAATTTAACGGCGTAATTTGGCGCATGGAAATTGACAGTCTGGGCGAAACCGTTTTTGTTGAGGTCAGGAACAGCGAAGAAAAAATGGTTTCATTCGGTTCGGTAAATTTGGTGAGCGGTAAGGTTAATTTTAAAGATCTGGTAACGGATGAAAGATGGTTTACCGGAATAGAGGCAGCTTACGGCGGCGTTTTGTTATTGCATAACTATGAATCGGCAACAAGCCCGGTACACCAGGGCGTAATTGCTGTTGATGCCTGTAATGGCGCCAATTTATGGAGCAATTATACTTACGCGTTTGATCACCTGTCTGCTAACGGGCCGATATTATATAACAGCCGCTTGCAGCCAAAAAAGTTATTGGTGGCCGATATTAAAACCGGTGGTGTTAAAAGGAATTATGACCCGATAATTGATAAGGATGCGGTAGCTCCTATCCTTTTGCCACAAGTGCTGCCTGCATCCTGTTTAGAAGGGACAAGCATAAAAATTGAACCTTTTGGAAATAGGGTGCATTATCTTGAATACAATAATTTCAGAATTGTATCTTTGCATTCTTTTGAAGCAGAAAAGCTGCAACAGCACTTGTTCGTGTTGAATGATATGGATGTTGTTTATGAAGATATATTAAATTGCGATATACAAAAAATACAACCGGAGGCGTTCATACTATATAAAAACTGTTTGATCTATATCAAAAACAAAGCTGAATTAAAGGCTTTAAAACTTTAAATTACTGTATAATAATTTATTATGAAATTTAAGATCTTATTAATTATAACCTCCTTTTTAACAATTACCGCTGCTGCATTTGCCAATCCCGTTTTAGATTCGATAGGTTTTGAGAACTTAAATGGTAAAAAAGTTATCCTTCATAAACTTGATCCAAAGGACAACTATTATTCAATAGGCAGGCGCTATAATGTAAAACCCGGTGTCATTATCCAATTCAACAATAACGCGCCGCTTAAAATTGGAGCAATTATTAAAGTACCTACCGAGCAGTCTTTTTCGCCGGTGGCTGCCAAACCCGCGCCTGTTCAGCAAACTAAGCCAGTTGTACAACAACCGGTTACGCAACAGCTAATTACACCGCAACAGTTGATACAAAAAACAGCGCCTGCAAATGGCACCAATAATGGTATTACCACGCAGGAGTATAAGGTATCGGCAGGCGAAACGTTATTTTCTATCGCAAAACGTTTTGACTCAACAGTTGAAGATATTACTGCTGTAAATGGGTTAACATCAACTACCCTGGTTCCGGGGCAAATATTGAAAGTACGCACAGGCGTTCCGGCGCCACAAGCACAACCTGTGGTTCAGCAGCCAACACATGTTGCCACCCGCGATTCAACGTCCCCGTCGTTCCAGGATAGCAGTAATTACGAAAAACATTTAGCGTCGAACAAGTTTGGGTTATTTGAAAAAACAGAGAAAGGTGTAGCCACCTGGATCGATGACCCAAGCCTCGACTCGAATAAAAAACTAATTTTGCATCGCACCGCGCCGCTTGGTACGGTTATAAAAATAACTAACCCCATGAGTGGCCGCACCACTTTTGCTAAAGTGGTGGGCCGTATTTATGATAGTGAGTCAACTAAAGATGTTATAATTGTGATGACCAAAAACGTGGCCGAGTCAATAGGCGCTTTAGATAAACGTATTCATGTAAGCATAAGTTACGGTAGCCCAACAAATGACTAAACCTTATATTATTGGTATTGCCGGCGGAAGCGGCTCGGGAAAAACGTTTTTTTTAAACCGTTTCCTTGATCATTTTACAGCCGATGAGGCTTGCCTGGTATCGCAGGATGATTATTATATACCGGTAGCGCATAATATGACTGCCGAGGAAAATAAGCTGTATAATTTTGATCTGCCTGCTACGGTTGACCATCAGCATTTTGAGGAAGATATCAACAGTTTGTTAAACGGGAAAACCATCTACAAAAAGGAATATACCTTTAATAATCCGAATGCCATACCTAAACTGATGGAGATAAAGCCTGCGCCTATATTGATCGTGGAGGGGTTATTTATCCTGCATTTCAGAGGCATAGCGGCATTAATGGACATGAAGGTATTTGTAGAGGCTGATGAGGATATTGCCCTACAGCGCCGCTTAAAACGCGACCTGATAGAGCGTGGCTACTCCAATGATGACGTAATGTATAAATGGTTAAACCACGTTATGCCTGCCTACAACGAGTTTTTATTACCCTATAAAGACGAATGTGACAAAATTATCACCAACAACAGTCATGAAGCTGATGATATTTTAAAAGTTACCGAAGAAATATCAAGAGAACTACGCGCGAAAGTATTGAAATAGGTAGGATTACAGGGAGCACCACGGCAGGTGTTAAAACAATGACATTTTTCTTTAGATTTGTTATAAACATTCCCTGTTATGACCAATAAGCCATTATCATCAGTCCTCAAATTCTATATCCCGCTATTTGCTTTAAGCTTACTGTTTTCCTGCAAACAAAATACAACATCATTTACTGCAAGCCAGGCAGCTTCGATAAAAGACAGTGTTATGCAATTAGCTAACAATACAGCCAAAGATATCACTGCTAAAGGCCCTATTGCCTGGCTTGATTATTTCGAAAATTCACCGGATTTTTTTATGGCATCTGACGGGGATTTGGCATTTGTAAATTATGCTGCCGCTAATTCATTTATCAAAAACACGTTAGTACATCAAATGCGAGCGATAACCTTAAAATGGTCAAACATCAGGATAAACCCTACTTCGCCTGACTATGCTACGATGGCTGCAAATTTCCATGAAGATATAACGGATTTAGCAGGTAAAACAATGCCTTTTGATGGTTATTTTACAGCTACCGTGCATCAAACCACCAAAGGCTGGAAATACCTAAATATGCATTGGTCAATTAAACCGGGGAAATAACCTCCAATCAATAATTATACATCCATTTCAGGTATCTCCCCCTCTATAATCAGTTTCCCTGCCGTAGCGTTTTGTATTTCTTCGATACTTACACCGGGGGCGCGTTCAACTAATTTAAAACCTCCGCCGGGCAATACGTCTATTACGGCCAGTTCGGTCACTATTTTTTTAATGCAGTTAATACCGGTTAGCGGCAGCGTACACTTAGGCAATAATTTCGATTCGCCCATTTTGTTTACGTGTTGCATGGCAACAATAATATTTTCTGCCGATGCTACCAGGTCCATGGCCCCTCCCATCCCTTTTACCATTTTGCCCGGTATTTTCCAGCTGGCAATGTCGCCGTTTTCTGACACTTCCATAGCGCCCAAAATGGTAAGGTTTACTTTTTTGGCCCTTATCATTCCAAAGCTCATTGCCGAATCAAATATGGCCGATCCGGGCAGCATGGTAATGGTTTGTTTACCCGCGTTAATAATATCCGCGTCTTCCTCGCCCTCAAAAGGGAACGGCCCCATGCCCAATAAACCATTTTCCGACTGTAGCACCACATCAATATCATCTGGTATGTAGTTAGCTACCAGTGTTGGTATGCCTATGCCCAGGTTAACATAATATCCGTCCTTAATTTCTTTAGCTATACGCTTTGCAATTCCAATTTTATCTAACATCTATTTAATTTTTACTCTGTCCCTTGTTCAACTAATTTTTTCTCGATCCGCCTATCCGGGATAAACCACATACAAGCCACAAACACATATAACCCAAAACTGATGTATGAATTAACGCATGAAAGCGCTATAGCTATGCAATATATTACGACAGAACTCTTTCCTTTCCAATCTTTCCCTAACGCGGTTGCCAGCGTTGAGTTTTTTCCTTCATGCTGTATCAGCACCATAACCAAAATGCTATAGGCTATACCCGCCATTAGCAGCACCACTCCGTAAAGCGCAATAGGCCATGGATCAGAAAAACGACTTTGGCCCATCCATTCCGTAACAAACGGAACCATTGATAACCAAAATAATAAATGAAGATTGGCCCAAAGTATAGTCCCATTTATCGAACGCACCACATGGAACATGTGATGATGATTATTCCAATAAATACCTACATAAATAAAGCTCATTATGTAATTGACAAAAACAGGCCAAACGGGTATTAAGTCCTTAAGACCGTGTTTAACCGGCGCTTTCATCTCTAAAACCATAATTGTAATAATAATGGCCATAACACCATCACTAAATGCTTCCAGGCGGCCTTTGCCCATTATTACGTCTCTCATACAGAAGGGTTATTAAAAGTCTGAATAAGCAACCGGGTGCAAAAAAACATCGTCATTTTTTGATACATTATGTTGGTATTGTTCCTGTGCTGTCAACGCTTTCCATTCGGGCGAACTTGAAAATGCCTTCCAGTGCTCATCCCTGTCTTGTTTATTATTAAAAGTGGTCATGTACATCAGGTTAGGCGTATGGCCACCGGATATAACAGCCGCATAAAACGCGGCGTTAAAATTCAACTTCTTAAACAAAACAATTTCGCCACCCTCATTAAACATTTTTAGTTTACTGATATGATACTTTTCTGTCGGGCTTTCATAGCTGCGTAGTTCATAAACACGGTCGGGCTTGTTCGCGGTAAGGTTGGGGACAGCATAGCCCGGCATATCCGGAAACGCTTTTAGTATAATAGTTTCAATACGGGTATAAGGCACATCATTGTATGCAGCATCAATATAATCTTTACCATCGGCCAAATATTGTTCATCCTTTACCAGTTTTTGGGGGGCGTTTTCCAGTTCTTCAAAACTACGGAACGGTGTCAATACATAGATCTTACGATCGGCGGTATCTACATCCACCGGTTTAAAAACACCTACATTTTTTACGCCCAATTTATGCATAGCCGGTATATAGGCATATTGCAGGTAATGTTCAACACGCGTTACCTGTGTTTCGGTTTTTAAATGATATACCTTTAATTGGTAATAATATCTTTCTGCAGCTTTTACATGAGTACTTGCACAAAAGCTTATTAAAAATAAACTCAACCCAATTACCGGGTATAAATAGTTTTTAGAATACATGCTCATGAATTTAAATTGGTCAACGTTTTAAACGTGGTAAACTTACAATCAATAATACAAAAACAGCGGTTACCAATTTCAATAAATTTGCATCAACGCCAATATTTAATGTAACGGCCAATACCAGTTGAAATATAATCGCCCCACCCAATACCAACACTAAAATTGACCATACTGAGGTGATGTTTAACCAGTTTATCAATGTTTCGGCAATAATGACCGAGCCGAGCCCGGCTATCACGATACCAATACCCATGCTGATATCGGCAAAACCTTGAAACTGGGTAATGAGGTACCCGCTTATGGCCGTCAAAGCATTGGCTAATGCCAGGCCAATGATTTTCATTCGGTCGGTATTAACGCCTAATGCCCGTATCATTGATTCGCTGTTGCCTGTGGCGCGCATGGCTATACCAAAATCTGTTTTTAGTAAATAGCCTATGAGCAGTGTGATAATAACCACAAAAACGAGCAGTACGATCAGCGTATTTTGATTGGGGTTACTGGCAATATTTATTAAGCTGAATATGGATGAGGTCCCAACAAGCGGCAAATTAGACCGGCCCATAAAGGTTAAGTTAACCGAATAAAGCGCCGTCATGACCAATATGCCAGCCAGTAAAGGGTTTACTTGCAATTTGGTGTGAATAAGCCCGGTTATGGCCCCGGCAATGCCACCGGCCAATATTACCGCAGGCAAAATCAAATAGCCCGGTACATGGTGCAAAAGCATTACAGCGGTAACCGTGCCACCTAAGGTATAGCTGCCATCGGTGGTAATGTCGGGGATATTAAATATCTTCATGGAGATATAAATACCCAACGCAATACTCGAAAAGCAAAGTCCCTGCAATAACGCGGTGAGGTAAAAATCCATTATTTTACAGCTTCAAAGTTTGACGGGATAGCAATATGGTATTTTTGAACTGCGGCCGGATTATACACCCGCTTCCGTATTTTCACCATTTCGGGCTTTAACCCATCGGTTTTATGCGTTTTTAAAAATTGCGCAGCCTGCTCCCCTGCCTGGTATCCCCATTGATAAATATCAGCGCCAAAGGCGGCAACTGCCCCTCGTTTTACCAAACCGGCCTCGCTGGTAAATATAGGCACATTATGCTGGTTGCAGTTTTTCAATATGGTTTCAAAGGAGGCAAATACCGTATTGTCGGGGTTTGCAAAAAAGGCATCTATATTTTTACCCAATAATGATTGGGTTACCAGTTGCGCATCAGCTGATGAATTAAGCGGTAAGGCTATCAATATTATATTAAGTTTATCCGCCAAACCTTTAATACGTTCCATCGCGTCGGCCGATTGCGGTTCAGATTCATTATAAATCATCCCTATAACCAATTTAACCGCTTTTGGCTTTAATAATTTAGGTATGATAGAAAAAGAAGTATCAATGTATTGCAGATCCTCTACAGCGCCGAATAGATTGGCAGGCGCTTTACCATTGGCATCCAATACTTTCATCCTTGCGGGTGTTGGCGATACCATTTCGAAAATTGGGATAGTTTTTGTTTTTTGCACAGCGGTTACCGACGATAAGGTGGTACAGGTAGCCATCAGGTCAACCGGTTCTGATATAAAATAGTTAACTATTTGGGTTAATGTGGGTAAGTTGTTTTGCGCGTTGCGATATTCAATTTTAATATTCTTTTTGTCCTCGCTAAAACCATTCTTATTCAACGCATCGGTAAACCCAACACGGGCCTGCGCTATAGTTGCATCTTCAAAAGCGTCAACAAAACCAATAACAGGTATTTTGTTTTTTGTAGCGGTATGGCATGATAGCAGGATAGTTAATAAAGAGATTGCAGGCAGGTATTTCAATAGCTTCATGCCACTAAGTTAAATAAAGGAGGTGAAAGGTAAAAACCGAAAGGTTATTTGTCCAAATCTTCCAACTCCTCCACCAACCTCACCTGCGCGGCATTAAGCTTTAACTTAGCCATGTCGGCATCAAACCATCCGGCTTTGTCCACTTCGGGAAATGACATCATTTTACCTGATTTTGGCGGCCATTCCATTTCAAAGTGGTTGCTGATAATATTTTGATGATTAATGTCGCCCTCAACGGCCCAGGCATGGATTATTTTGCCGCTTTTAAGTTGCACAGGGGTTAATTTGATAAAATTGCCATCAATGGGCTGCCCGGTTTCTTCCAAAAACTCACGTTTGGCAGCGGCTAATGGTTCTTCACCGTCTAAAAATTCCCCTTTGGGTATCGACCATGCGCCTTCATCTTTATGCTTAAAAAACGGGCCACCGGGATGTATCAAAAATATTTCTAACCGGGTGGTTTTGTTTCGGTAAAGTAATATTCCGGCGCTTTGTTTGGGCATGATAATAGCTTTTACGATAAACCTAAATTAATATAATTAGTTTTGCAATAAAAGCTCCCCCTTTAGGGGGCTGGGGGGTATGTTCACAGGAATAATAGAAACATTAGGTAAAATAACCAACCTGCACCATGAGCAGGGCAACTTGCATATTACGGTCGAATCAGCTATCAGCAACGAGCTAAAGATCGATCAGTCGGTAGCGCATAACGGCGTTTGTTTAACCGTAGTGGCTGTAGCCTATGGTCGGCATACAGTAACCGCTATTGAGGAAACCCTCAACAAAACCAACCTCGGCCACTTAAAACTTAATGAACCTATAAACCTGGAACGTTGTATGCAAATGAATGCCCGGCTTGACGGGCACATCGTTCAGGGCCATGTTGACCAAACAGCTACCTGTACCGGCTTTAAACAACTTGACGGCAGCTGGGAATACACCTTTACTTACGATGCCGCACATGGCAATGTAACTGTCGAAAAAGGCTCTATCTGTGTTAATGGCATCAGTTTAACGGTGGTAAACTCGCAGGGTAACAGCTTTTCAGTTGCTATTATCCCCTACACTTTTGAGCATACCAACTTACATAACGTACGCGAAGGCTCGGTAGTTAACCTGGAGTTTGATATTATTGGCAAGTACGTTGCCCGGTTAATGCAGCGTTGATTGCTTCCCGTTCAACTGCGGTATCCTTAAGGTTGCATAGTCTATATATTTCTTCTCTTCCTGCTCATCATGCTTACCGGCCATGTATTTTTTATAGTATTTTAAAGCGGCTTTACCGTCCTTTAAATCAACATCGTAAACATTGGCCAGCGAATAATAAGTGAGTGGCCTCTCTTCAAATTGCAAACTTTTTTGATAAGCGGCTATCGCTTTTTTGGGTAGATGCATATAGCTGTATGAGTCGCCTATATCATTATAATAATCAGGTACGTTTGATGAGATACCATCTTTAAGCGCTTTATTAAAGTATAAAATAGCATTGGGGTAATCGAGTAAACCCTCGTAACTGGTGCCTATGTAAAAAAAGGTGCCTTCATTTTGCTTATCCGCACTCATGGTAAGAAAGGTATTGATAGCTAATTTATATTGCCTTAGCCTGTAATAGGATATTGCAAGCCAATTGGTCACCGAAGCATCTTTTTCGCCGGTTTGCAACAGCTTTGTGCAACTGGCAATGGTTTCTGCATTCTTTTTTTGAAGATAATTTATTTGCGCCTTACCTTTTAATAGTACCAGGTTGGCGGTATCGGCTTGTATGGCTATATCCAATACGGCTTCTGCCTCCTTGTATTTTTTAAATACAATATGGTATCTAAAAAGATCAAAAGCCACATCCGGTTCCTGCGGGTTAATAGTATTTGCCTTAATCAAATATTTGCCATAACTAACCGTGTCATACTGGCTCTCGGCAAGGCCGGCCAATTGTTTATATACAGCAAAGTTGGTACTGTCTAACCGCGGTATCTTTTTATAGTATAACAATGATCTTATTTTATTTCCCCTGCTCAGGTTAATATTTCCAAGATTAAACAAAATTGCTACGTTGCTCGAATCTTTATCATAAATACGCTGGTAATAGCTCTCGGCATCGGCAAGGTTGCCCGCCATACGCGAAGTATAGGCCAGGTTTGTTAAGGCTTTAGTATCTGTTACAGGTTCAGGGTAAATACTTTTTAAATATTTAGCGGCATCAGCAAACCGCTGGGTTTGGTAATAATCCAATAATAAAGCGTTATCAATTTGTTGTGCCGATACCTTGAATATAAAACAAAATAAAAGTAGCAGGGCCGTAGTACGTTTCATAACAACTAAAGTATTAGTTATTTGTGAAATATCCAAATGCCAAACAATTTTATTTTTTGGAGGTTCTATCTATACAACATAAAAAAATACTATTATGGATAAGTTAAAGAAGTTTGGATTGATGGAAAAGATTGTCCATGAACTGGAAGATCTGAAAAACAGTCAGCAGGCAATTATACAAAAACTCACTAAAATTGAAGTTGACAACATAGACCTGGGCGATAAAAAGCTTGAAAAAGAACTACCGGATATGCACCAGCGTGTTTCTGATAATTTGGATACCATAGCAGGATTGTTAGAAGATTTTGCCAACCAGACCACCAATTACAGTAATCAAAATAATATCGCCGCTTTAAAAGAGCAGGACGCGATGAATCATTAAGAGGAACAAGTTAAAAATTATTAAACTACCGTTATTGCCCGGTACGAAGCAATCTCTACAGACGCAAATGGGCTATGCAAGTTTGCAGCCTATCTCTTTAGAGATTGCTTCGTACCATGCAAAGACGATTTCTAATAGAAACCTATGAACCGGCTATCATTTTAGCGAAGAAATCCCACAACACAATCCCGGCCGATACCACAACATTAAAAGAGTGTTTTGTGCCAAATTGGGGTATTTCAATACAAACATCAATTTTTTCCATCACCTCATCGCTTACCCCGTTTACTTCGTTGCCGAATATTAAGGCATATTTTTCACCCGGTTTGGGAGCAAACTCATTAAGCATAATGCTGTTTTCGGCCTGTTCAATGGCAATGATAAGGTAACCATCGGCGCGTAACTGCTCAATGGCCTGTAATGGAGTGTCAAAGTAGGCCCAGTTAACAGATTGTGTAGCGCCAAGCGCTGTTTTTTCAATTTCGCGGTGCGGTGGCTGTGCAGTAATACCGCATAAACAGATCTGCTGAACCGAAAAACCATCAGATGTTCGAAATATCGACCCGATGTTATGCATACTGCGCACATTATCCAGCACAACTGCAACCGGCAATTTATCCTGCTTTTTAAATTCGGTTACCGAAACCCGGTTAAGCTCGTCTAATTTTAATTTGCGCATGCGGGGTGAGATTGGTTAATTAGTGATTAGTTAACTGGGATTGATATTATTCACCACTCACAATTAACGTTTCATTATTCACCAGTTCGCTTACGCCATTGCCAATTAACGAACTATAAACTGATGGTGCATAACCAATTTTATGGGTATAATAAACTATCATATTTTCGCTGAAAGCTTTAAAATGATCGCCTTTAACTAACGCTATTGCGCATCCGCCAAATCCGGCGCCTGTCATGCGCGCACCGGCAACATTGGCATCGGTCCTGCTATACTCAACCACGGCGTCCAGTTCTTTACCGCTTACTTCATACAGGTCGCGCAATGAATCATGCGAAGCATACATTAAACGGCCAAACTCTAAAATATTATTGGCATCCAACGCTTTGGCGGCCAACTTAACGCGGTCATTTTCTTCAACAACATGTTTGGCGCGTTTAGTAACTACCTCATCGGCAATCAAATGCTTGTACCGATTGAAAGTATTTGTATCAATATCACATAAGTAAGTAATATCCAGTTCTTGTTTTAGCGCGGCTAACGCGGTTTCACATTCCTGTACACGCTCATTATATTTTGATTCGGATAGTTTACGGGGTTTATTGGTATTGATGATAGCCAAAATGTATTCGTCCAGGTGGCTGCTAACAGGCTTATAATCCAACGTATTGCAATTGAGCAATAACGCTTTATCCTTTTCACCAAAAGCAACAGCAAACTGGTCCATAATACCGCTGTTTACACCAATAAAATCATTTTCAACCGACTTGCACATCAGCACCAGTTCAAGCTTTGAATAACCGCAATTAAAAAGGTCATTTAACGCGAAGGCGGTAACTACTTCAATAGAAGCCGATGATGATAAGCCTGACCCAATAGGGATATTGCCGAAAAACAGCATATCAAGCCCTTGCAGCTTTTTACCATCTTTTAAAAACTGCTCCATTACACCAATAGGGTAGTTAAACCAGCCTTCCCCATTTTTTTCGTATGAAGCTTGCAAAGGTATATCCGGGTTTTCTTCAAAATTTAAACTCCTGAAACGGAATATATTATCGTCATTAAATTTAACCAGTAAATAAGTGCCCAATGTAATTGCACAAGGCATTACCAAACCGCCGTTATAATCAATATGTTCGCCAATTAAATTTACACGGCCCGGTGAAAAATAGATTTTTTCAACTTCTTTATCATATAGATTATAAAACTCATCCTGCGGGCGATCTTTCATTTTTTATGGTTTTTTATGAAATAGCAAATATTGTAAATAATGTGCGATTAATGTTATTTTAATGAACACTTTGTAACATAAAAGATTTTATATTGTTCAATTATTAATCGTTAAACAAAAAAGCAAGCTGATGAACCAATATGTAGTTACCGGATATGATTATACCGATGAGGGCGCTTTAGCACGCCGCATGAATGTACGCCCGCACCATTTGGATGCCGCCAAAGAAATTAAAACTTCCGGCAATTATATTATGGGCGGGGCCATACTAAACGATAATGGACAAATGATTGGGTCTGTTATGATATTACAGTTTGAAACTGATGAAGAACTGGATGCCTGGAAAAGAAGCGAACCCTACATTACTCAAAAAATATGGGAATCGGTTGATGTAAAGCCATTTAGGGTAGCAACCGTAAGCTGAAGATCAAGAGTCAAGATATTAGAGCCAGGAACCACGATGCCATTTCTTTCGGAATAGCCTGAATCGCTTCCTATCTTTTTTAATTAATAGCTTAATGCGTATTTCTTGATTCCTGGTTCTTGAATCTTGATTCCAAACAAAGTAGTTATTTAGGCGTAATGGTACCCAAAACAAGGTTTACCTGGTAGGTGCTGCCATTTAACACCAATGTAGCTAATGAACCGGTATTAATGGTTAAAGTACCGTTATAGGTAAAATCGCCTTTTTTGGTAGTGGTGCCTGTTATAATAACGGTTGCTGTTCCGCCGGTAAAGTATTGGGTTGATTTAGAAATAGTTAAATTTTTGATCACCACATCAATATTTACCGTTCCGGTATTGGTGGTGTCTGATTTTAATTTAAATGAGCCTGAGCTTTTATATTCGCCATTTAAAGAATGGACTGTAGCTGTGGTGGTTAAACCGGCCAATGTATAGGTTACCGTACCCGAATTAGTCAAAGTTAAATTCGTATTGCTATAATATCCTTTGTAACCAATATTACCGGTAATGTTATCAGGTAAATTACTGCTATTGCAGTTTAATTTATAATTATCATAAAACGCGTAACTATAAGTAGCCGAAGCCCCGGCTGCACTATGGCGCGAAATAGTATCGAGTTTGGTTACGCCACAACCCAGATTTGTTGCTGAAGATTGCACAAGTGCATTCAGGCTGATATCATTGGTAATACCGTAAACGCCATACGAGTTTGTAGCTGTCGAACCTGCTAATATAGCAGCAGCATCGGCATTTGAAACATTTAAAGAGGTAACGCCATTTTTTTTACAGGCAACAACGGCTGGTAAAATGAAAGCAAGTACTACAAAAAGTTTTAAATTTTTCATATACAATTATTTTAATATTAATAGGGTTGCACAAATATAAGATAAAATGCATAAGTGTCATATTAACTTTACAATTGTTTTACAAAGTAAAAAGGCCGCTAAGGAGTATTCCAAAGCGGCCTTTTTCTGTATATAAGGAAACTCTATATTTTAGTGACAACCCCTGTATCCAGGTTAATTGTATAATTTACGGAGTTAAGGGTTAACGAGGCGGTATCGTTACCGTTAAATACAAGCGTACCGTTGTAAGTAACAGTACTTTGACCTGGCATCGTTTCCGACACAGCTATTGTAGCACTTCCGCTGGCTATTTTGCGGGTGGCTTTTGTAAAAGACAAATTTTGCAGAACAATATCTATAGTATGGTTGCCTGTATTTGTGGTAGTTGTTTTTGATTGAAATGATCCACTTTGTTTAAACTCGCCGTTAACAATATACAATGTTGCTGTTGGCGATAGCCCTGTGGTTGTAAAAATTGAACTACCCGCATTTGTGGATGAGAGATTAGGTCCATTATAGCTGCCGCTATATACATAATTTGTAGCAGTATTGTCGGGTTGGTTACTGCTATTGCAGTTGAGGGTATAACTATATTTTGAAGTATAACTATAGGTAGTTGCTGCCCCGGCGGCGCTTTGCTGGTTTACGGTATCTGTTTTTATTGTTCCGCACGCCACATGCTGATCAACCATTGATTGCGAGGTAAAAGTAACGTTACTTGAAACAATGGCTACTCCATTTGAATTAACAGCTAATGAACCGGCTATCAGATCGGCGGCATTTGCGTTGGGGTCGTAATTTCCGTAAGGGCCATTACCTACACGTCTTAATGTGCCGTATTTGTTACATGCTACTGCCCCTGATAAAAGCAGCACAATCAAAAATAATTTGAGCGTTTTCATAACAATATGCTTTTAATATTGCTATGATTTTTTTTTATAAAAAAGGTTTAAACTCAAAAGTCACTTTTTTAGAAAAACGGTACTACTTTCCTGTATTTGCCTTAAATACCCTTATAAAATTACCTCCTAAAATTTTATTGATATCCTTTTTGGTATAACCTATTTTCAATAGTTCTTCGGTTATTTTTGGATAATCGGTTACGCTGTCTAATCCTAAAGGGTATGATTCGGCGCCGTCAAAGTCCGATCCTATGCCTACGTGGTCAACACCTATCAGTTTTGCGATATAATCAATATGTTTGATTAGCATACTAAGCGGCGGGCGTATCTTGTCTGACTCGGCCCTGTAAATTTCATTCAGCCTGATGTTAGCCAGGTCATGGTCA
>JABDBT010000038.1:0-184 GCA_013288465.1 Bacteroidota bacterium
TGTTGGCGATATAGCTGTGGTATTTGAAAGCAGGTGCAGATACTGATCGAGCGTGTTATATCCGGCCTTTATAGAAGTATTATCAGATATGTTGTAGCGGGCCGAAAGGCGAATTTCAGGGTTAATATAGGTTTTAATGATCTTGTTGTTGCCATAAGTAACGCTATCAACTACGTTATTGGTT
>JABDBT010000038.1:194-20578 GCA_013288465.1 Bacteroidota bacterium
ATGCCGGGGGCATAATAATCAATGGTGCCGGGCCCCAAAGAATTATATACCGAAAGGCGCACACCTGCCGATAAAGATAAATTCTCGGTAACGTCAAACTTATCGCCCGCATATAAGGCACTTTCGAGCGCCGTTTGTACCGGAACAATATCGGGCAGCTCTAATGATTTAGCCCCATCAGGCTCAAAATTGCCCGGGTGCAGTTTATAGTAAATAGAACTTAGCCCAAAAGTAATAGCATGGTTACGGCCAGGATAATAATTAAAATCGGCATGGAAATTACTTTGGTTGATATTGAAATCTAATTTATAGGCATCAATAGGGTTATCAGTGCTTGAAATGCTGTATTGGTACCTGTCAAACCCTGCTGTTATTAAGCTGTATAATTTGTTACTAAAATTGTGTTTCCATTTTATAGCAGCATTTTTATTGCTGTAAGCATAGGTTGTATCGCTGTTAAGCCTAAAGTTATCATTGCTTATATAGCTATATAAATAAATGCTGTTATTAGCGTTGATCTGGTGGCTGATATCAAGGTTTACATCATAAAATGACGCGCTGCTATGTTTATACGCTTCGGGCAATAATTGGAGCAACCAGTTTGAATACGTGGTACGGGCGCCAAAAATAAATGATGTTTTATCCTTATCAATAGGCCCTTCAACATTTAGCCTGCTGGTTAATAAACCAATACCTGCCGAACCTGTAAAATTCTTTTTGTTGCCCTCGCGGTCTGTTACTTCCAATACGGATGATAAGCGGCCACCCAATCTTTCGGGGATACTGCTTTTATATAGTTCAACATCCTTTACTATATCGGGGTTAAATGCCGAGAAAAAGCCAAAAAAGTGGGCGGGGTTATAAATTGTTAAACCATCCAAAAGGATAAGATTTTGATCGGCTGAGCCACCACGCACATTAAAGCCGGTTGTAGCCTCGCCAACTGTTTGTACTCCCGGCAATACTAAAATAGCCCTCAAAATATCGGCTTCGCCAAAAACAGCTGGTATTTCTTTAATGGTTTTTATATCCATACGTGTTGCGCCCAACTGTGTGCTTTTTACGTTGGCAATTTTATCTGCAGATATTTTTACCTCTTTTAGTGTTTGTATCTGCTCCTGCAGGTCGATATTCAATTTACCGTCGGTGTATAATATGATCTGGCGGCGTGTATCACGGCTGCCAATAGCCCTGATGTTTACGGTATGTTTCCCTTTAGGCAACGAGATAGAATAAAACCCAAACTGATCTGTTATTACCCCGGTTTTAAGCTCGGGCAGGTACAGGCTGGCACCGGTCACTGGCTCGCCGGTTTTAATATCTTTAACATAACCTGCTATGGTTGCGTTGCCGTTGCCAATGGTATTGGTTTTAATGCCTATCTCATATATCTTATTCTCAATCGTTGCTTCGGCTACCTTTTTTTCCTTTTCGTCAGTTGTAAAAGCCTGTACTCCCGCAGGGTTTTTTGCTGTGGTCGCTGTTACGTTTGATTGTACCGGCTTAGGTTTATTCCCAAAGAAACCGTCGGCAAGCTCAATCTGCACTACGCGGCCTTTAGTCAGCAATACTTCATTTTGGACAGTTATGGCATATTGAAAATTGGTGTTTTTAAAAGCCTGGTCTAAAATATGCTCAACCGACTGCTGATTTGCCTGTAAAGTTACCCGCAGGCTGTCAAAAACAGCGGGGTCATAGTAAAACCGGTAGCCGGTTTTGCTTTCCAGGTCGGTAACTACCTGTTCAATGCCGGCCTGCTGAAAATTCACACTAATTAACTTGGAAGCTACACCTTGCCCTACCGACAATTTGCAGAAAAACAAAAAACAAAAAGTTAATAAGTATAAATGCTTCATATTAATTTGTTAAGTGATCATAGTAAGCAGCCAACATAGTCATAACACGTTCGGGATTATCGCCAAATTTGAGCTTATTGTCTTTTATGTATTGTTTTAATTCTTTCTTCTTATCCTTCAAAACATCCAAAAACTTACCCTGGCTGTTTACGCTATAATAGGTTCTCCCTTTTTTCAGGAAATAGCTTGTTTTTTCAACAAAGAATTTTCCTACGCCGCGGGATATTGCCTCCTGTTCTATCTCTTTAGTCCTTCGCGCTAAAAGCAACAGTTTGTTATTATAAAGTTGGTCATAAAAACCAGCCTCGTTCAGTTTGTTTAAACTATCGGCAGGCAACCTGATAAAATGATGCCCAAGCAGGTCAAACTCGGCCACCCTATCGCTTAATAGGCTATAGGTAGCAAAGCCGTTAATTATGCGCGATATAAGCAGGTCGCGGTTTATGTTATAAATTAAAGGAACATTGGTATATAATATGCCATCGTAATTAACATTGCCGTTATTAAAAGCGGCTGTATCTTTAAAATTAGCGTTTGTGGCGCTTCTGAAGTCGTAGGGGTCAACGGCGGGGCCGTTATACAAGCGGGACCGGTCGCCAATAGTTTTATAAAACGCACCGGCCATATTTGCAGTGGTTTGATGCAATAGCACACTGTCGGTGTTTTTTTGTTGGGCAAGCGCCTTATTATTACTAAATGAGGCACTATACAACAAAATCAAAAAAAAGAGTCGCAGTTTATTCATACTAATAATATAGTTGTAAAATACCTTTAATTTTAAAACGAACAAAATATTAATTAAAATTGTGCTTAAAAAAATACCAATAAGTCTTTATTGTTGATTTATCAGGTACATAACTGCCCTTATCATCCAGTTTATTAGTATCGTAAGTGTCCGGCTCTTATTAACTTAGCTGCGTTTTCAATAGTTGTGCGTTGGGGGTACACAACAAACTGGAAACCATTCTGCAATATAAAGGATGCAAACCATATCTGCAAATAATGAAATATTAATTAAGCCATCAACAATGCCATGGTACTGAAAAGAACAAACAGTAATGATTCGGATTTTAAGGCACTTATTGTTTTACTTGACGAAGACCTGCATAAAATAAATGGCGAAATACAGGCCGCTTATAACCAGCATAACCTGCTTGATTTTATTGAAACCGTAGTGATAGCCTATATTGACGGTTTACCGGCGGGTTGTGGCTGCTTTAAAAAGTTTGATGATAAAACTGTCGAGATAAAACGAATGTTTGTGACCGAAACCCAACGGTGCAAAGGAATAGCTTCTGCCATATTAAAAGAGCTCGAGTTATGGGCACGCGAAATTGGATACACCCACACCGTATTAGAAACCGGCAAAAAGCACACCGAAGCCCTTGGCCTTTATCATCGGTTTGGCTATGTGATAACTAAAAACTATGAGCCTTATGTGGGTATGCCGGATAGTGTTTGCATGAGGAAGAGGATTGTCTGAACCATGATTCGCATGATTTATTAGATTAACTTGATTATTGATAAGCGTCAGGGTAATCCTTAATTGGTGCAGCGCTCTTTAACACAATTAAAAACAAACAATAAGTTAAAAATCCTACGAATCATGGTTCAGACAAATAATCAGTTCAGCACCGCCCTAAACTTACTTTCATAATCGTTTAACTGTGCGGTTAATTTGTTGCTCAGATCGGTTTGATTATGCGCTTTGGTGATATTAGCCATCCCATTTAAAAACGACATATTAATTTTGACATCTCTTGAATTAACATCGTCTGCGCTGTTTTGCAGTAGATGATAGTTATAGTCCAACTGGTCGGTAACGTAACTATCCATACTATTGATGAGTTTGTTGCCCATAGCCAGCTCATTAAGTTTATAAGAGGTATCGGCGATAGTCATTTTATTTTGAACGGCATACAGGTTGGGGTTTATATCGGGCAATACCTCGTTACATTTTTGCAGGGTTTTGTGGGCCAGGTCTGGGTGGCCGTCTTTTATCAGGCCCAAACTCAAATCAGAAAAAGTAGCCAGCAGCATAGGGTAGGTAATATTGGTTGATTGTTCATCCAGGTATTTAGTATTCTTCATATTGCCCCATTTAAACTTATTCACCACGTTATTGTACATAACCAGGCTGTTGGTTTTTGATAGCTGATCATCGTCGGTCGCCGCGTCGGGTTTAAAAGGGATGAGGTGATAAACGGCTCCCTCTTTATATAAGTATGGCTGTAGGCCTATCATATTTTCGGTAGCTGTGCCTATGGTAAAACAAATGGGCCTTTTCCAGTTGTTATGCGCTAATATATCCAGCATGGCCAGGTTTTCTTTAGTGATATAAGCCGGCGTATAATTCCATTTTAAGGTATCGGTAAGCCTGTTTTGCTGGTTGGCGGCAATTACCCCATTTTTCATTACATCTTTGGGATTGATAGTTATTTTGAGATGTTTGGTGGGGAGGTAGTTTTCAAAAGTACCGTCATTATATTCTACCTGCGCGCGCTTATCATCCGAGGTAATAAAGTCAAATACATCCTTAACCTCGGTAAAGCCGGGCAGTTTAGCGTCGTTAAACCGGATAACATCCCTTGTGCCTTCGCGGTATTTTTCAAAAGGCATGGTGATAGGCAAGGCATCCGCTTCGTTTATTTTTCGCTGCATTTGTTTGATAGACCAATCGGCACCCAGCAAACTCAGGTTAACTATGCGTACATCGGGCCTTATATTTTCCACTTCCTGGGCATACCATAACGAGTAGGTTTCATTATCGCCCAGGTCAAATAAAATGGCGTTTTTAGGACATGATATCAAATAATTATAAGCCATATCATGTGCAGTGAGCTTGGTTGAGCGGTCATGGTCTTTCCACTCCTTACTTGCAAGCAATACCGGGGCAAGCAACAAACAAACCGCAACCGAGGCCAAAGCGGCAAACCTTGCATTAACTTTTCTTTGTAGCAGATCGGCAAGGGCTACGACCCCCAACCCAATCCATATCGCGAAAGCATAAAAAGAACCCACGTACGAGTAATCGCGTTCGCGGGGTTGTATGCTGGTTTGGTTTACATATAAAACAATGGCCAGCCCGGTAAAAAAGAACAGCAGGATAACCACCAGCGCGTCTCTTTTACGGCGTTTAAAATGATATATCATACCCAACAGGCCCAATGCCAGCGGCAGGGCATATAACGGGGTATAGTTGGTACCATTAACAATGGCTTTGGGCAGATGCCGGGCACTATCGAACAAACCGGTTGTCCAGTTGCCGCCTATGCCGTGCAGGTTGGTTTGGCCTTCCATGTCGTCGGCATTATAGCGCCCGGCAAAGTTCCACATAAAGTAGCGCCAGTACATCTGGTACATTTGCCAGCTAAACATCCAGTTTAAATTATCTTTAAAAGTGGGCGCTTCATTGGGGGCCAATTGCAGCCATTGGCGGTAAAATTGTTGATCCTGCGCAAAATCGGCACTGCCTTCGGTTGTCCAGATACGGGGTAGCAGCGTGGTATGGTCATATACATAATTTTGCTGTTTGCCCACCACGTCATATTTATCCTTTCCGCGTTGATATAGCGTGGCGCCTTCTTTTGCATCGGTAATTTTTGCATCAAAATAAGGGCCCGATAATAAAGGCGTTTCGCCATACTGGATACGGTTTAAATAGCCGTATAAAGTAAATGCATTATCTGGGTGCGCATTATCCAAATTGGTATTGGCTGATGCGCGAATAGGGATATATACAAAAGAACTGTATCCAAAATAAATAAAAGCAACGCAAAGCAGGGCCAGGTTTAGGATAGGCTTTTTATTGCGGATGCTGTAGAAGATGCCCAATACTAATCCGCCTATCAGCAGCAAGCAAAAGAAAATAGCGCCCGAGCCAAAGCCAAGCCCTAAAGTATTTACAAAAAACAGGTCGAAATGAGCGGCAAAGTTGATGGTATAACCCCGCACTACATATTGCACAAAATAAAGCAGCACAATACTTACGCCAAAAGCGATAAGGCTGTTTTTGGTGTTGATGGTTTTATTACGGCGGAAATAATAAACCAATACCAACGCCGGAATAGTTAATAAATTAAGCAGGTGGATACCTATAGATAAGCCAATAACATAAGCGATAAACACCAGCCATTTATCGGCACCCGGCTCATCCGCATTTGCTTCCCATTTTAAGATAGCCCAAAAAACTATAGCCGTACAAAGCGACGACCAGGCAAAAACAATAGTTTCAACAGCCGAAAACCAAAAGGTATCGGTATAGGCAAATGCCAAAGCACCTACCAAACCGGCACCCATAATTTTTATGGTTTGCGCCTGGGTTAAAAGTTCGTCTTTAGCGGCATTTAGTTTTTTAGCTAACGCGGTTATGGTCCAGAACAGGAACATAATGGTTGCGCCGCTGGCCAGCGCCGAACCCATATTGGTAAAATAAGGCACTTTAGTATTATCGCCAAATGATAACAGCGAAAACACTTTGCCCAGCATGGCAAACAACGGGTAGCCCGGCTGGTGCGAAACCTGTAACCTAAAGGCGCATGCAATAAATTCGCCGCAATCCCAAAAACTTACGGAGGGCTCTAAGGTTAAAACATAGGTTATTGTGGCAATAGCAAAGCAAAACCAGCCTAATAGGTTGTTGAGTTTTTGGTAGCGCATGATGGTTTGGTTAAAGTGTTATCAAATTTTTGCACTACCAAATTCAAAGTAATTTTTTATAAAACCTTGAATTTTAACACTTTTAACATTAATTAACAGATATGTTAAATTTTGTTTGAGCCCTGATGCGTGGGAGTAAAGGAAAAAGAAAGGTCATCGCTGTAAGGAGCGGAGCAGTTGTACAGACGTGTTGTGAATAACTACTTCTAACCTACGTGTTATTTACATATAATAGGTTTTAAACTTAAACAACCTCATCGAAAATGTATCTCCACCTCCTTACGTCGCCAGAAATTCCTCCACTATTGCCACAAAAAGATCCGGTAATTTAGTATTAACGTCAGGAAACGATGCCTCGCCCATATACTCACCATGAGCGCCCGGCAATATGGCCAAGCGGCTGCCCGGCAACATGCGCCACATTTCAACCGCGTGTTCCGGTGTGCCAACATCATGGTCGCCGGTTATGATAAACGCCGGTGCTTGTATCGATCGGATTTCTTCTTCTGTCCAGTCGGTAAAATTTTGCATACGCTGCACATCTTTGTTAAACATATTCTGCAACGCGGCCGGGTCCGGGTTTATTTTTGAGTATTCGTCCCTATAAATTGGAGGCATATTATTTAGCGTTGCGTTAGCAAACCCGTCCCAAAACCCCTCAAACGTGCCATCCCTTTTGTAAAATGCTGATGCTACTATTATCTTGTTCACCTTGTCGGGATGTGTTATCGCCAGTTGTAAGGCATTGTGGCCGCCATTACTGAAACCCAATATATCCGCTTTGGGTATTTTGAGTTGCCGCATCAGTTCTGCTACATCGTCAGCATCCTGTTTAAAGGTTTCGGGGGCATCCCTGTCGCCGGTATGGCCATGTGCCTGTAGTTCTACGGCAATAATCCGATGTTTTTTTGCTAATGCCGGTAATATCCTGCCGAAGCTGGTGTAAATGGTGGAGCCCCCGCCATGCAAAAGTACCAGAGGGCTGCCGGAGCCATGTATTTCGTAATACATCTTTATGCCGTTTACATCGGCATATTTGCCCCCTGCTTGGGCCTTTGCTGTTGTATTTGCCATAGTTACTATAAAATTATAAAAATGGCGTTATTGTTTTTAATCATGCTGTTTTTTTTGATCGTAGCCACCGTGTACAACAGCAGGTGTATTCAGCCGACGCATTTTAATGCTTAGGCCATATCCATCGCTACCGCAAGTGCAATGTCATTAAGTTAAGGAATTATGGTTGATAAAAAATATCGAACACTGAATTTCGAATGATGAATAATGAAGTATTTAAGTTCAAGAAAGTAATAACTTCGGCGTTCGATATTCAAAACTCGATATTCATTATTTCTTTTTTTCCTTAACTTAATGACATTGACCGCAAGCGTCCCGTGGTTGTTGCGGTAGCGATGTTATTGTTTCACCAACATATTCGAAACACTCAAAAACAAACTAATATATTAGTTTTATATATGGGATATAATATTCATCTTAGACTAATCATTAGTTAGCGTCATTATGAATTTAATAATGGAAACCTGTTTTAAAGTTTTGTTAACTGTTTTGCTTATAATATCTGCTTCATTTGTCGCAAATGCCCAAAAGCTGCCAAAAGTGCAACAAGAAAGCATATATGCACCCACCAACATAAAAATTGACGGCAAAGCCACGGAATGGGATAATAAGTTCCAGGCTTATAATGTTTCTAATCATTTATTTTATACATTATCGAATGATGATAAAAATCTTTATTTAATTGTTTTTGCTACTGATGACATAACATATTCTAAAATAATTTACGGAGGAGTTACACTGACTGTAGCCGATATCGCCAACAAGAAAAACAAGATTACTGTAACTTACCCGGTTAGCCCTATGTCAACCAGTAATAGCATTTTATTATCTGCCCATCATTTTGATTTCGTTGCCAACAACGGAAAAGAGGCTTTGATGAACTCAATAAACAGCCATTGCGCGGCTGCCTTTAAAGAAATAAAGGTAAGCGGGATAAAAGGAATAGACGACCCTGTCTCATCAATTTATAATGCCCAGGGAATAAAGGCGACGGTTTTATTTGATAACAAAATGGCGTTTACTTATGAATTGGCGCTGCCCTTAAAGTACCTGGACTTCGCTACGGACCACTTTAGATATAACATTATGTTAAACGGGCGTACCCTGCCAGAAGATCCTCGTATTAGTTATCCTCCAAACTATTTGGATTCCCCTACAGATTTTAGCGGAGAATACACCTTAGCAAAAAAATGATTATTGATTTAGTAATTGCTTAAAAATGAAAAAATCAAATATACAAATCCTACTGTCGGAAATGTAAATTGCATATCTCACACCTGTAGTTTTTAACTACAGGTACTGCTCATTTAAACAACCCCAAATCAATAGATTCCCCCATTGTTTTATAGCCTAACTCGTTAGGGTGCAGGTAATCATTTGCTCCTGCCTGCAGTTCGGGTAGCAGCGTATCGGGGTTGTTTGGGTCGCGCATGGTTTTGTCAAAATCAATAACCGCGTCAAAATGCCCCTTTGCACGTATCCAATCGTTTATCATATTGCGGGCGGCATCACGATAGGGCCTGTAGTAATTATTCTTTTTAAATGGCGTAATGGTAGCGCCATATACCTTAATCCCCTGCGCATGTGCTTCGGCTATCATTTTGCCATAAGCGGCAATAAGGTTGTTGGCAACATCAAAAGCAGCGGTACTATCCCTGGTGCCGCCCAGGTCATTTACCCCTTCAAATATGATGAGCCAGCGTACGCCGTTTTGCTTCAGCACATCGTGGTCAAAGCGATTAAGCCCGGTGGGGCCAAGGCCGCCTTTAAGCACGGCATTGCCGCCAATGCCCATATTTAGTACGCCTACCTGCCTGTTGCTTTTGCTGCTAAACAGCAAACACAGTTGCAATACATCGGGCCACCGGTCTTGCTTATTGGTGCCAGATCCACGCCCATCAGTAATGGAGTCGCCAAAAACCACTACCGAGCCGCCATTTTTTTCTGCTTCTACCTCCATCCCGTCAATCACATACCAATGATCTGTTTTGGCCGCATCGGTAAAATCAGCGTCGGGCGCGGTATGGTCGCCGGCAAGTATGTACGATGTGGTGCGTGATCCCGGATGGCCGGTTACCGTAGGCGATGTTTCGCCAAATGAAATGGTGATGGCCACTTCCATTCTCGCTTCCAGGTTGAACGACACCGGGTCTGAAAATATTTCGCCACCCGCGTCCATGGTAACTTCATCCTTACCATTAAATTTCAATGTTTTTGTGGTGCCTGCATCAATGGTGCTGCCACCTTTTGAAACGGCTATTTGTACCATTTTCATGGTGACTGGGCTTTTGCTGAACTCGTTTGAAAACTTTAACCGCAGTTTTTTTCCGCCGATGGAAACACATACCACCTGGCGTAACGTATTGTTGGTTAGGCCGGGTGCCGGGGGCATATTATTAGGTTCCACAAGCTGGCGTGCAGTGCCCCAGGTACCCACCCATCCTTTTACGGCAACAGGCGGCTTTTTTGGGTGACCGGGTTTAGCAACCCCCAGAAGGGTAACCAGGCACAACAACAAACTTACTGCAGCTACCATCAAAAAATGGGGCCGGGCAGACCGGAAACCTTTGAAAAAGGTACCGTAAAAAGTATTTGGTTTATAATTCATGGCAATATC
Source organism: Bacteroidota bacterium (assembly GCA_013288465.1). The sequence continues at coordinate 10,401 of JABDBT010000038.1, forward strand.
AGCAATCGATTGCAATGTAATTATTTTTGTGTTAAATATTAAAGACTTGTTGCGTTTTTAATATAAAAGTTACAGAGCGGGTATGGCTCCGATTTCTGAAGATTTAAAAAGATTCCTGATAAGCTACCGGGGGTTACTAAGAAACAAAATCGCTCCTTAGTTAACCAAGCGTCAAGTTATGCAAATCGGAGTTTTTACTCACCCCCAACCCCTCCTTTGGTTAAATAATGTAATGATCTTAAGATTATTGTCATTGTTGAAATGGGGGGTCTGGGGGGTGTTAAAAACTAAAAACTTTGTGGAAAACGTTAATATAAAAGGCAGGGTTGAACTAATCGGCCCTCTAGTTTTGGAGAACTTTACAGAGTATTAGTCCCCTGCCTTTTATGATTGCCCAAGGCCCAGCTAGAATACTTTCTTTGACGCATCAAAGGTGATTGGCAAAAGGCAATTTATTAAGATACTTTAAATACAAACGTATGAAAATCTGGAATGTTATTTTAGGTGTCGATGTATCAAAGTTAACACTCGACATTTGCTGTGCAGAGCGTAACCTGCACATCAAAATTGACAATTGCTCAAAGGGATTCAATGATTTAAAAAAATGGTGCAAAACCAACGAGATCGATTTAAAGGAAACCTTAATGGTACTGGAGTTTACGGGCGGGTATGAATACCGGTTCCTTCAATTTTGCGAGTCATTATCCATTCCCTATTGCAGGATACCCGGCCTGGAGATCAAAAAGTCCCTGGGCATGACCAGAGGAAAGAGCGACCGGATAGATGCTTTCCGTATCGGGCAGTATGGGGAAGAAAAGGCCAAACGCCTGATACCTTCAAAGCCACTGGATAAGAATATCTTAACGCTTAAACAGCTGCTATCCTTTCGTAAAAGGCTGGTCCGGGAAAAGGCGGGACTGGAAAGCACCATAAAAGAACGAGAGCATATGTATCCCCAAAAGAAAGCAGATACGATCACCCGTATTGCCAGGGCAAAAGTAAAATCGGATGCGCAACATATCCTACAGATCGAGCAGGAGATCATAGCAGTAATAAAAAGCAATGAGGCCATGTGGCAAAACTACCGGATAATAACCAGCATTAAGGGGATAGGAAAGATAAACGGATGGATGACGATAGCGCATACCGAGAACTTCACCAGCTTTACAGATCCGCGAAAATACGGTGTTTATGTTGGCGTGATCCCCTTCGAGCATACCTCAGGAACGAGTGTTAAAGCGCGAAAAAGAGTTAGCCATTTAGCCCATAAAGAGTTAAAACAGGAGTTAAATCAAGCAGCCAAAGCAGCTATAACACATGACCGGGAGATGGCAGCTTATGCAGAACGGAAACTAAAAAGCAAAGAATACCGGCTGGTATTGAACAATGTGAAATTCAAGTTGATCTTAAGGATGTTTTCTTTGGTGAAAAGAGGTGAAACGTATGTGGAGAATTATAATAGAGCAGCATAGAAAAAAGCTTTTGCAAATAAATTTTGAAATATGATAAACCTAGAATACTCTGTAAACAGAGAGGGGAGTGATGGCGGATTTAGCGGCGGAATATTTTACGAAATTTTTAAATTGAACTTTTCAAATTCCCTCTCTAGAATAGAGAGGGTGGACGAGCGAAGCAACGTCCGGGTGAGTCATCGCCAACATGAACAGCCGGCGACATGGTGGTTAGAAGATCACCCGTCAATCAAAAAAACAAATAGCTCTTTAGGGCCATGCGCGCCTAAAACCAGTGTTTTTTCAATATCGGCCGTGCGGCTTGGGCCGGTAACGGTGGAGATCATAGAAGGCAGTTTTTTGCCGTATTTATCTTTTATCAGGCTAAAGCCGTCTTTAAGGTCGAGCACCAATTGCGACGTATAAGCCAGCACAATATGAACCGGCGGGTAAATGCTTAAACGCCTGCCGGCCATGTTAGCGTTTGATAGCAGGATGCTGCCATTGCGGGCAATAAGGGCTTCGCAAAGGGTAAAGCCAACCTCGGCCTGCTCAAAATCTTTATCGGTTTCAAAAAAAGGATATTCGTAACGGTTTAAAAGCTCCTGCAGGGCAGGTTCCCAGCAGTATATCTTGCGCCATTTACGCTCTTCGGCAAGGGTTAATAAAGTTTCAATAAATTGCACTTCATCTTCACAAAAATCAAACTGGCCGGATACGGCTGTAAACTGCTCGGCAAAGGTTACCTCCAATAGTTCATCATGTGGTGGGTAATGCGGTAAGTTCTCCAGGTTAGGATATGGGTTATCCCTTTTTTCTAGCAAAGCCTGGCGGATCTTCTTGAGCAGTTTTTCTTTTGATGTAGTGATGTTCCTCATTTTTGGAGCTAAAGGCTTAAAGCCAAAAGCAGAAAGAAACCATGCTTTGGTCTTTCTGCTTTCTGCCTTAAGCTAAATCTTATTCTTTATCCGCGCTTGTTTCTTTTTCTTCGGGATTACGCTCAAACGTACCTGAGTGGTCGCCCACACCTTCATGAACAAGGCTTTGTGCGGCAGGCTCCTGGTTTGATTCGGTCGTTCCGTTCACAAATTCATCATAAGTGGTACGGGTTTCAAACGGGCGCTTGCCCAGTATCTCTTCCAGGTCACTCTGAAACAAAATTTCTTTTTCTAAAAGTTTTAAGGCCAGTTTCTCTAAACCTTCGCGCTTATCAGTTAACAACTGGCGGGTACGCTCATAAATTATAGCTATCTGGTTACGTACCTCTTCATCAATTAACTGCGAGGTTTTTTCGGAATAAGGTTTGTTAAACTGGTACTCGCCCTGCGCGTCGTTAAATGACACATGGCCAACTTTGGCGTTCATGCCATATATGGTAACCATGGCATAAGCTAATTTGGTTATGCGCTCCAAATCGTTCTGTGCGCCGGTTGATATTTTACCAAAAGTAATATCTTCGGCAACACGGCCGCCCAGCGTCATACACATACCATCTTCCAATTGCTCAATGGTGTATAAAAACTGTTCTTTTGGCAGGTATTGGGCATAACCCAACGCCGCAACGCCACGCGGAACAATAGATACCTTAACCAACGGATCGGCATGTTCTAAAAACCAGCCCGCTATAGCGTGCCCTGCTTCGTGATAGGCAACTATCTTTTTCTCTTCGGGCGATATGATCTTGTTCTTTTTCTCCAAACCACCAATTACACGGTCTATCGCGTCCTGGAAATCCTGCATATCTACCGCCTCTTTGTTTTTACGGGCGGCTATCAAAGCGGCTTCGTTACAAACGTTGGCAATTTCGGCGCCGGCAAAACCCGGTGTCTGTGCCGATAGTTTTTTAGCGTCAACGCCTTCGGCTAATTTAACCGGTTTTAAATGCACCTTAAATATTTGCTCGCGGCCTATCAGGTCGGGTTTATCTATGGATACCTGCCTGTCAAACCTTCCGGGGCGTAATAATGCCGAATCCAATACATCAGGGCGGTTGGTTGCAGCCAGAATGATAATACCCGAGTCGGTACCAAAACCATCCATTTCAACCAATAGCTGGTTCAATGTATTTTCGCGCTCATCATTACCGCCTACCATATTGTTTTTACCACGGGCACGGCCTATGGCGTCAATTTCATCAATAAATATGATACATGGCGCTTTGTCTTTTGCCTGGCGGAACAGGTCGCGCACCCTTGATGCGCCCACCCCCACAAACATTTCCACAAAGTCTGATCCGGATAATGAGAAGAAAGGCACCTGCGCCTCGCCTGCAACGGCTTTGGCTAATAAGGTTTTACCCGTACCCGGCGAACCTACCAGCAGCGCGCCTTTAGGTATTTTACCACCCAGGTTAGTATATTTTTTAGGATTACGTAAAAAATCAACGATCTCCATTACTTCCTGCTTGGCTTCTTCAAGCCCGGCAACATCATTAAAGGTTACCGATACCTGGGCCTCTTTATCAAACAGGGTAGCTTTTGATTTACCGATGTTAAATATCTGGCCACCCGGGCCGCCGCCACCGCCGCCTGTCATACGGCGCATAATAAATATCCATACGGCGGCTATCAGCACGATCATTACGATCATTTGTACCAACCCGTTTGATAGCAGGCTTTCATGTGCAACATATCTGGGGCGTACCCTTTCGCTATCAGGCACATTTTTTTGAGCTGTTATCAGGTCCTGGCTTAAATTTTCAGGTGATCCTGATGTAAATGTATATTGCGGGTCATCGGCAGATACGCCAAAAGAATGCTGTGCTTTATTATAATCAGCATATTGCGGTTTCTTTAAACTATCTCTCTTAATGTGTACTTCGGCAACAACCAGGTCGCCGCTTTTATAGGCCACTAAATAATCAACATCATGCTGGTCAAGCATCTGGGTTTCAAATCTCTTAAAATCAACTTGAATCCCGCCGCTACCGGCCGAGTAGAGCATTAGCCCTAAAATACCGGCAATAACAACAGCATATATCCACATGAAGCTATTTTTGGGGGCCTTAGGGGCAGGTTTTTTATTAGGTATTTTCCGTAACGGCTTCGGTTTTTCCACTTTAGTATCTTTCATTTCTTTGAATCTCAAACTTATTTACATTACAAGGTTTTACGCTCCTTGTTAAGCGCTTTTATAACTCTTTATTTCTGCGTCTCCCCACAGATCCTCTACTCCATAAAATTCGCGCTTATCCGTCCTGAAAACGTGTATCACCACATTTACATAATCCAATAATATCCACTCGCCATATTCAAGGCCTTCTTTTCTCCACGGCTCTTGTTGTATGGCTTTATAGATCTCGTCTTCAATACTATTGGCAATTGCTTTAACCTGGGTGCTTGAGTCGGCATGACAAACTACAAAATAATCGGTCACCGAGCTGTGTATGTTGCGGAGGTCTAACCTGACAATATCGTTCCCCTTTTTTTCCTGTATGCCATGTATGGCTAATTCAGAAATGTAAGCCGATTCGTTTATCGCTTTATTTTTTACCATCAAAAAGAATTAGTTTTGAACGCTTTTGGGTTAAACATTATTATTACTTTGCAAAATAACATATTTTCGGCATTATTTGTTGGACAAAATTTACTGACATTAAAAGAAGTTGACTCTACCAACAGTTATCTTAAAAACTTATTGTCAAATTCCAAGCCATTGCCTGAAGGAACAGTCATTATGGCAGATAGCCAATATGCGGGCCGCGGGCAGCAGCAAAACAAATGGCATAGCGAGCCCGGCAAAAATTTAACATTCAGCCTGTTGCTTAAACCGTCTTTTTTAAGTGTTTTAGATCAGTTCGACCTCACCCGCGCCGTAAGCCTGGGCGTTGTTGATGCCCTGAAACCATTGTTAGGCGATGAGGTAAAAATAAAATGGCCCAATGATATTTATTATGCCGATAAAAAACTTGGCGGTATGTTGATGGAAAACATAGTACAGGGCGGTAATATTAAAAACAGTGTTATTGGTATCGGTCTTAATGTTAACCAGGAAAGCTTCCCTGTTGAAGCAGCTAACGCGGTATCTGTAAAGCAAATCTTACAACGGGATTACGATTTACGGTTTTTATTATCCGAGATTTGCCAGCATATTGAAGCTTATTACTTGAATTTAAAAGCCGGTAAAATTGATTTTGTAAGGAAAACTTATTTAAACCGACTATATTGGTTAAACGAAAAGAAACGTTTTAAAGCGCAGGGCGATGTTTTTGAAGGGACGATCACCGGCGTTAGACAAAATGGGTTGCTGGTAATTGAACGCGGCGGCGAAGAAATAGAATACGACTTTAAACAAATTGAATTTTTAAATAAATCCTATACAACTTAAAATGAAAAAATTATTGTTAGCAGTGGCCATATTGGCTGTGAGTTTTGGCGCTAAAGCCCAGATAGAAACGCCGGTAAAATGGTCGTACGCGGCTAAAAAGGTAAGCAGCACCGAGGCTGTGGTTTTTTTAAAAGCTACTATTGAAGATGGCTGGCATATTTACTCATTAAATGTAAAAGAAGGCGGCCCTATAAAAACGTCATTTACCTTTGCGACGTCAAAAGAATATAGCCTGGTTGGTAAAGCGTCAGAGCCTAAGCCGGTAACCAAATATGAAAAATCATTCAGCATGAATGTGAGCTATTTTGAAAAGGAAGTTGTTTTTCAGCAAAAGATAAAACTAAACTCGCCAAACGCATCGGTTGTTAAAGGCAAGCTGGAATATATGACCTGTAACGATCATAAATGCCTGCCACCTGATGATATTGATTTTGCTATCCCGTTAAGTAAATAATTGCCGATAGCATGAGCGCAGCCAACACCCGCGGGAAATCGCTTTTAAAACCTGTCAACGGTTTTACCCTATCCTCCTCCTTTCCCTATTCTATGGAAAGGTATCGCACAGGGCCTTTTTTTGTTTTTTTTGGATTAATGTCATCTGCAAAACGCTTAAAAGCTATTTCCCCGGCCAACACCCGCGGGCCAATCCGTAACGTATTGCCTTTATTTTTAATGATCGTGGCTTTTTGGTTAGCCGGGGCAAGTCCTGTTAAAGCTTTCCAAAGTGAAAAAAAGGATACCGAATCAACTGCCGGTGTTACTTTTACCAGTATCCCTACTGCTGCTGATAGTATGGCGGCTAAAAAACAACAGGCCGCAACCGTAAAAGCTGCTGCACCAAAATCTGTTGCCGCAGACGAAAAGCCAAAAACACTTTGGGAAATATTTATTGCCGGTTTTTTAGGCGGGTTCGCTGCGTTTTTAATGCCTTGTATTTACCCTATGCTGCCGCTAACCGTTAGCTTTTTTACAAAAAAGGCAGGCAGCCGCAGCAGGGCTGTGTTGCAATCATTAATTTATGGGCTATCGATCATTGTTATTTATGTTTTTTTAGGATTTGTAATTACGCTGTTGTTTGGCCCGTCGGCATTAAACGCGCTGGCTACCAATGGCATATTTAATTTCTTTTTCTTTTTGCTATTGGTGGTTTTTGGCATATCATTTTTGGGCGCGTTTGAAATTACGCTGCCCAGCTCGTTAGCCAATAAGTTGGACGAAAACTCGGATAAAGGCGGGCTGATAGGCATATTTTTTATGGCATCAACCCTGGTAGTGGTTTCGTTTTCATGTACCGGGCCCATCATCGGGTCGGTATTAGTTGAGGCGGCAACCAAAGGCGAGCGGCTTGGCCCGGCCATTGGCATGTTTGGGTTTTCATTGGCGCTTGCGTTACCTTTTACTTTGTTTGCCCTGTTCCCTTCGGCATTAAAAAGCCTGCCAAAATCGGGCGGATGGCTTAACAGCGTTAAAGTGGTATTGGGCTTTATAGAAATAGCCTTCGCCTTAAAGTTTTTATCAAACGTTGACCTGGCCTATCACTGGAACCTGTTTGACCGCGAGATATTTTTATCGCTATGGATAGCCATTGGCGTGTTAATGGGCCTATACCTTATCGGCAAGATCAAATTTGCGCATGATAGCGAGCTGACCCATTTATCGATACCGAGGACTTTTATCTCCATTATTGTTTTCGCGTTTGTTATTTATATGATACCGGGTTTATGGGGCGCTCCGCTAAAATCGATCAGCGCGTTTTTGCCGCCACTAAGTACACAGGATTTTGATCTTTCGGCTGGAGTTGGCACAGCTGCTACCGCGCCGGTCAATGCTTCAACCATCAAAACAAAGAAATACGAAGAACTTTTTAAGCGCCTGCCCAAAGTAAAAGGCATTGACGATTGGTATGACTATGACCAGGCTGTGGAAGTATCCAAACAATTACATAAACCTATATTGATTGATTTTACAGGTTGGAATTGCGTAAACTGCCGCAAAATGGAATCAAACGTATTGCCCAATCCCGAGGTTTTACAACGGCTGCAAAATGATTTTGTAGTGTTGCAATTGGTTATTGATGATAAAACCGAGCTGCCGGCAAATGAACAATTCAAATCGGCGCTTACCGGCAAAAACATTTCAACCCTCGGCGGCAAGTGGCTCGACCTCGAAGAATCAAAATACAATTCGAACGCCCAGCCTCTTTATGTAATTATTAACGAAAAGGGCCAAACTCTTGTAACGCCACAAGGCGCCAGCGATATTGAAACGTATAAAAAATATTTGGATAGCGGGATAGCGGCCTATAAGGCGCTTTAAAACTATTTTTGGGGTTAACAGAACGTTTTATTATAGGCAATTTAAAGTCTCCCCAACCGGGGGAGATTATTCACAGGTTTATTTGTTTTTAAATGGTGTTCATGAAAGCTCTGCTGTTTAGAGGGGGCTGTACCCCGCGTTTCGTATAGGGCTGTGGGAAATGCACAAACCCTATGTGTAAATAATACACTAATTATCTTCAAAAACCAATCATCACAAGAAAAATTAATCTAAATTTGCGGAAAATTCCTAAACAGGGTATAGTTTCCCGTTTAGGAACGTTAAGTATTGTTTTTACATCACTCAATCAGCTTGCTGACAATGACGCAAATAAAAAAAATAGGGGTTTTAACATCAGGCGGCGATTCGCCGGGTATGAATGCTGCCATCAGGGCAGTGGTGCGTACAGCTATATATTATGATCTGGAAATTACAGGTATCCACAGGGGATACCATGGCTTAATAAAGGGCGAGTTTTACCCGATGGACCGTAAATCGGTTTCAAATATTATTCAACGCGGCGGTACCATATTAAAAACAGCCCGCAGCGAATCATTCCGGACTTTTGAAGGCAGAAAAGCAGCACACCAGCAACTAATAGATCACGAGGTTGATGCTTTAATAGCTATAGGCGGCGATGGCACCTTCAGGGGTGCCGAAACCTTTGGCCGCGAATTTGACTACCCTATTATTGCTTTACCCGGCACAATTGACAATGATTTAATAGGCACCGATTTTACCATAGGGTACGATACGGCCATAAACACCGCCATTGAAGCCATTGATAAGATCCGCGACACCGCCGAATCACACGCCCGCTTATTTATAGTTGAAGTGATGGGCCGCGACTCGGGCCTTATTGCCTTACGTACAGGCATTGGCGCCGGTGCCGAAAATGTTTTAATACCCGACACCAGCTCAAACATGAGCGCTTTGTTTGACCGGCTCGAAAATGGCCGTAAAGACAAATCATCGCGCATAGTTATTGTAGCCGAAGGCGAAGTGCCGGGCACAGCTTTTGAAATTGGCCGTATAGTAAAAGAGAAATATCCAAATTATGATACCCGCGTTTCGGTATTGGGGCATATACAGCGCGGCGGCAGGCCAAGCTGTATGGACCGTGTATTGGCCAGTCGCTTAGGTGTGGCTGCCGTTGAGGCTTTAAAAGACGGCCGGCGCAATCAAATGGTTGGCCTGGTACATGACGAAGTTACTTATACACCGTTAGAGCAGGCCATCAAATATCATGTAGAGATAAACCCGCATTTTTTAAAGATAGTGGAGATATTGTCGTTGTAATTAGGTTATAAAGGTTGTAAGTGTTGTAGTTGTTAAAGATGTTAAACTTTTATAACCCTTTCAACGTCTGCAACATTTACAACTATTCATACTTGTTTAATTAAAAACAATTCCCTACTTTTGCAGCCCCCGCTGAAAGAAACTCCGGGGACAATGTTGAACACATAAAGTAAAAAAACATGGCAACTAAAATCAGATTGCAAAGACATGGTAAAAAAGGGAAACCTTTTTACTACATCGTAGTGGCTGACGCCCGTGCTCCAAGAGACGGACGTTTTATTGAGCGTTTAGGTTCATATAACCCAAACACTAACCCTGCAACTATCGACATTAATTTCGACAAAACCCTTGATTGGGTAAACAACGGTGCACAACCAACTGATACTTGTCGCGCTATTTTATCCTACAAAGGGGTATTATACAAAAAACACTTACAAGGTGGCCTTAAAAAAGGCGCTTTAACTGACGAGCAGGTTGAAACAAAATTTGCTGAGTGGTTGGATCATAAAGACGGTAAAATAACCGGCAAAAAAACCGGCCTGGTTTCTGCGAAAGACGAAGCACGTAAAGCGGCTTTAGCAGCAGAAGCTATAAAGAAGGAAGAAAAAGCGGCAGCCATCGCTGCTAAAAATACGCCTCCGGTTGAAGACGTTGAAGAAGAAGCTCCGGTTGCTGAAACAGAAGAAGCACCAGTTGCTGAAGCCGACGAAACTCCTGCCGACAGCGCAGAATAATTTATTCAAAAAATCAGGCGATGGCGAAGCAACCTACAGGTTCTTCGCCATT